>NZ_MDAW01000103.1:0-50929 GCF_002875385.1 Vibrio sp. 10N.222.52.B12
AACCTATTTTAGGACTAGACAAAACCTGATCTAAATCGGACTTTATTACATGAAAATTTTATTCATTAAAAAATAGTTGAGTGCGAAGGTTTAAAGTTGTATTTTAAATGCAACTTTAAAATAAAGGAGTTCTCCTATGTCAGACTTCAAGCTCACACACAAAAAAGCCTCTAAGTTATCGGAGTACATTGCACTACGTATTACCAAGTTGCTGAAATTCACTCTGAACATCTTTTATGGCAAGAAATACGCGAAGCGCGCTGTGATTCTCGAAACAATCGCCGCTGTGCCAGGTATGGTGGCTGGGATGTTCAATCACCTTAAAGCGCTGCGTCGAATGAAAGACGATGAAGGATGGATCCGAGAACTCCTTGATGAGGCCGAAAACGAGCGCATGCACCTAATGATTTTCCTCGACATTGCCAAACCAAGTTTGGTTGAGCGTTTATTGGTGTTGCTGGGACAAGGTGTTTTCATTGTTGTGTACAGTTTCATCTATCTGCTTTCTTCTAAAATTGCTCACCGTGTTGTGGGTTACTTCGAAGAAGAAGCGTGTAATAGCTACACTGAGTACCTAGAGAAAATTGATAGCGGGGAAGTGGAGAATGTACCAGCTCCGACTCTGGCGATTGACTACTACAAGCTGCCTGCTGATGCGATGCTAAGAGACGTGATTTTGCGTATTCGAGAAGATGAAGCGGGGCACCGTGATCGCAACCATGGCTTCGCTGATGCCTATGAAGATAAAACTCTTCCAGCTCATCAATTATAGATGAAAAACAAAAAGAGCCGCGATTGCGGCTCTTTTAGATTTGGAATCAATCAGACGTGATTACTTCTTCTTAGCGGTTTTCTTTTTCGCTACTTTCTTCTTGTCGTCTTTTTTCTTTTTCTTCTTAAACACTGGTTTTTTGTGTTTAGGGCGCATCTCTTTGATGAAACGCTCTTTGATGTCTTCTTTTACGTAACGTGCAACACGATCCATCATTGGCTGGTCGTGCGCTTCTACGATAGAGATAGCGTTACCTTTTTTACCTGCACGCGCGGTACGGCCAATACGGTGAAGGTATACGTCAGCTGTGCGAGGCATGTCGTAGTTGACAACGTGTGATACGTCTGGAAGGTCGATACCACGAGCAGCAACGTCAGTGGCAAGTAGTACGTTCACAGCACCTTCACGAAAGCGTGCAATGGCATTGTTACGACGATCTTGCGGCATTTCACCTTGGATCCATGAACAAGGAATCTGCGCACTTTCTAATTGGCCACGCAACTCAGCTAGACGCTCACGAGTCTTCAAGAACACAATTGTGCGTTCTGCTTGCTCTGTGATGATGTGTTTTAACAGTTCTAGCTTATGTTCTGCTGTGTCGGCACGGTGATACCACTGAGCAATTTTTTTGCGCTCACGCAATGGTGATTTTGCATCGATCTCTGCTGGCTCGTTAAGTAGGTCTGCTGTGAAGCCTTCTACGCCTTTACCTTCTAGTGTTGCGGAGAACAGAAGGGTTTGCTTACGCCAGCGACATTCGTTTGATAGACGGTCTACCGTTGGTGCGAAGCCCATGTCTAGCATGCGGTCTGCTTCATCCAGCACTAACCATTCAATGGCACGACAGTCAAAGCGCTCTGCATCAATGTACTCACGTAGACGACCCGGTGTAGCTACGACGATGTCTTGCGTTGTTGCAAGAATATCGGCGTGCTCTTGGTACTGAACACCACCAGTGATGGTGAAGATATTCAATTTTGTGTTCTTTGCAAGCGCACGCGCTTGATCTGCAATTTGCATAGCAAGTTCACGTGTTGGCGTCAGGATCAGGATACGAGCAGGTCCAGGCTTGCGACGAGGGAAGTCTTGCAGGTATTGCAACGCAGGCAGTACGAATGCTGCCGTTTTACCTGTGCCAGTTGGTGCTGACGCTAGAATGTCACGACCATCCAACGCTTGTGGAATCGCCTCAGCCTGAATTTTAGTTGGGCGTTCGTAGCCCATCTCTTCGATGGCTTCAAGTAGGTTTGGGTCTAGATCAAGTTCAGCAAAGGTTCTGATCACAATGAGTTCTCCACAAGCAAAGCTTGGTTAATGGTTCGCCGCAGCAGCATAGAATATAAAAAGGTCGCACATTATAAAGTGATTGGTGACAAGGATCACATGTTATTTCACATCTTAAGATAAAACTCGTGAGTTAGACGGATAAATTCTTCGTCATAACCCTGATTTGAGTGGATGGTCAATTGTGATTCTTCGGTGTCGCAGACCTTTTTCGATAACTCAAATAGTACACGATGTACCGCTTTTTTCTGTGATGGTTGCACGTAGCATAGACGTGATACATACCAGCTTTGTGTTTTCGCCATGACAATAAACTGCTCACCTTCGGTGATTGGCAGAACAAAACTGGCTTTGCCGTCTTCTTCAAGTAAGTCATAGCAACACGCTAATAACGCGCGATGTTGCAATGTGTCGGTATGTCGGGCGGTGGCGCGCTGAGCCTGCTTTGATTGCTCACCATTATTGAAGTAGGGCGGATTACAAATGATGTGTTGAAAACGTTGCGTTGGTTCAAACGTTAATACATCGGTGTGCAAAACGGTTAATCGGTCAGCCCAAGGTGAATGCGTAAAGTTGGTCTGGGCGGCTTCTACTGCGGTTGATTCGATGTCCACCGCGGTGATCATCGCGCCTGAAAAGCGTTGTGCGCACATTAATGCCAGCAACCCAGTGCCAGTGCCAATGTCCAAAATTTTACTCTGTGGTGAGCAATTTGCCCAAGCGCCCAGCATCACGCCATCGGTACTGACAGGCATGCCACTTTCACCACCATCGATGGAAAATTGCTTAAACTTGAAGCCTTTAGTCTTGAATGTATCGCTCTTCATGATTGTTTTATATTTACTCAATAATAGAGTTAAATGCTCTATTGTTTCTGAATTGTATAGTTTGTTATCTTGTTGGTTATTAATTTGTATTGCTTTTTGATCGAGATAAAGAACTGGTCATAAATATCAGTGTAGTGATATCCACTGCTTTTGAGTTGGTGAACTAAATTAATATGGTGTTTTTTTCTTAAAGGTTGCCAAATGATGGTTACTTCGTCATTATGCGGCGGAAATTTATAGATTGAACCACAGGTACTCATTAACCTTGGGTATACAAAAAGTGGTCGATGCATACACAACATTCATCAATTCAGAAAAAGGGTTATCTGTGAAGCAGACGTTAAAACTAACAGATATTATCGCAGTAGGCTTTATGCTATTTGCGTTCTTTTTGGGTGCCGGCAACATCATTTTCCCACCACTAGCGGGTCAGCTAGCGGGTGATCATCTGATGCCAGCAATGTTCGGTTTCTTGCTAACAGCGGTAGGTCTACCTCTTATTACTATCGTTGCTATTGCTGTTGCAGGTGGTTCTTGGGATCATCTAACGCAAGACCTTCCTAAGAAAGCAGCAGTACTTATGGCTGCGCTTATCTTCATCATTATCGGTCCTGCATTTGCAGCGCCGCGTACTGGTCTCGTGGCTTACGAAATGGCAATCAAGCCTTTCTTCGTTGGCGCGACACAAGCACACCTTACGTCATTCTCTATCCTGTTCTTTGCAGTAGCGATGCTATTTGCTTGGTTCCAAGGTCGTCTGATTGACTTGATCGGTAAAGTGTTAACGCCTGTACTTTTCCTTGGCCTTATCGTTCTAGCAATTGCGGTATTCGTTGACCCGCAAGGCGAGATGATGGGTGCACACGGTGAGTACCTAACTCAGCCGCTGACCAAAGGTTTCCTTGAAGGCTACAACACCATGGATACGTTCGCATCGTTGATGTTCGGTATGCTAATGGTAGATGCACTTCGTAGCAAAGGCATCACTGAGCGTGCAGCAACGACAAAATACCTAATCTGCGCAGGTTGTATTGCAGCAGCAGGTCTGGCGTTCGTTTACATCTCATTGTTCTACCTAGGTGCGACGAGTGCAACTATCGCAGCTGGTGCAGACAACGGTGGTGCAGTACTAAGCCAATACGTTCAGGCACTATTTGGTCCTTACGGTCAGATTGTTCTTTCAATCATTGTATTATTGGCGTGTTTGACGACGGCGATCGGCCTTATCTCTGCATGTTCAGACTTCTTCAGCTCTAAGACGAAACTGACTTACAAGCAATGGGTTATCATTAACGGTGCCGCTTGTGCACTGATTGCGAACGTAGGTCTATCACAGCTGATTTCGTTGTCAGTTCCTGTATTGTTTGCGCTGTACCCAGTAGCAGTCGCATTGGTTGCGCTAACGTTTGTACGTAGCAAGCTACCAAACCCGCGTGTGGCATACCGCTCTGTGTTGCTAGTATCATTATTGTTTGCATTGATTGATGCAGCGAAAGTAGCAGGTCTAGACGTTTCAGCATTCAACATGCTACCACTGTTCGAAGTGGGCATGGGTTGGGTTCTACCAACGTTTGCGGCAATTGTTTGCATGTTCTTTGTAGCTAAATCTTCTCAACCTGAGTTGACAGAAGAAGCGGCATAACTGCTGACTCGCAAGATTAAAAAAGCCCGGTGAAGTGATTCACCGGGCTTTTTATTTGTCTGTCGTTTTATCAGGGTTTATGCGGACTTATAGCGTGTCGTGAAACTCAACCAACACTTGCTCACACCATTTCTCGATGCGTTCGTCACTCAATTCGTACTGGGAATCTTCATCTAATGCCAAGCCAACAAATTGACTACCATCTTCCGTTAAAGCTTTTGATGCCTCGAACTCATAACCTTCATTTGGCCAGTAACCGATAAACTGCGTCCCCGTTGCTTTGAGCTCGTCATGAAGTAGGCCCATCGCATCAAGGTACCATTCGCCGTAGCCTTCTTGGTCACCCAAGCCAAACAGTGCAACTACTTTGTCTTTTAGAGGTGTGGTTGCAATATCTTCCCAAATAGCACTCCAATCTTCTTGGATTTCACCGAAGTCCCAAGTAGAGATACCAATCAGCAATAAATCGTAGTCTGCCATCAGTGACAACGGTGTCTCTTTCACGTTGTGAATATCGACAAGGTCTGCGCCAATGATGTTGCGAATTTTCTCTGCTGCCATTTCGGTGTAGCAGGTTGTTGAGCCGTAAAAGAGTCCGATTTTCATTATATTCGTCGTTTTTTGTGTTGCTGTTGTGGCAGATTCTAACCATAAATTGAAGAAGATTGCAGCGAATATCCCGAGGGAGATGATTTTTTTATGGTATTGGCTTGGCTGTTGCCTTACTCTCAATACTGTAAATATAAACAGATAAGGACGCGTTCATGACGGCACAACAGCCTGTCAATCAACAAGATTTTGGTCTTGTTGAACAATTCTTAGATGCAATGTGGATGGAGCGTGGTTTATCAGAGAACACACTAGCTTCTTACCGAAATGACTTAATGAAGCTGCTCGTGTGGATGGAGCAACATCGCTACCGCCTCGATTTTATCAGCTTGTCAGGTTTGCAAGAGTACCAGAGTTACCTTGTTGATTTGGATTACAAGCAAACGTCCCGCGCGCGTATGTTGTCGGCGATTCGTCGTTTATTTCAATACATTCATCGTGAAAAAGTACGCGCGGATGATCCAAGTGCGTTACTGGTGAGTCCAAAGCTGCCTCAACGCCTACCAAAAGACATCAGTGAAGAACAAGTGGATGCTTTGCTTGAAGCGCCAGACCCGAATGACCCAGTAGAACTGCGTGATAAAGCCATGCTAGAGCTGCTCTATGCGACGGGGTTGCGTGTGACAGAGTTGGTCAGTCTGACAATGGAAAACGTCAGTTTGCGCCAAGGAGTAGTGCGTGTGACGGGTAAAGGTGGTAAAGAACGTCTTGTACCTATGGGGGAGAACGCCGTCGATTGGATTGAAACTTTTATCCAGCAAGGTCGGTCTGCTCTATTGGGAGAGACTACGTCAGATGTGGTATTCCCAAGTAAACGTGCCAGACAAATGACCCGTCAAACCTTCTGGCATCGTATCAAGTACTATGCTGTGATTGCGGGTATTGATACTGACCAATTGTCGCCACACGTTTTACGTCATGCATTTGCAACGCATTTATTGAACTATGGCGCAGATCTCAGGGTCGTACAGATGCTGTTGGGGCATAGTGACTTATCGACCACGCAAATTTATACTCACGTGGCGACTGAGCGATTGAAACAGATCCACAGTCAACACCACCCAAGAGCATAATGATGGTTTGTTTCATCCATTGTCTCATTGGATGAAAGGATTTTATTTTAAGGTGAATTTAATGAGCGTATTACGCCGACTAACTCTGCTGACTTTACCGTTTTTCGTTACCGCTTGTGGTGCTGAAGAAAGTCAGGCAAAAACGGAAACTCCTGCACAACAAGTCGCACCAGCGGCAAAACAGAACTTTGATGAGGCAGCGCTAAAAGCGAAGTTCTCTAAATTGGGCGTATCTATTCTTGATATCAAACCATCAGACGTTGCTGGATTATTAGAAATTCAAACTAATGGTGGTGTGCTGTTCGCATCAAACGATGGTAATCACTTTATTGCCGGTACGCTTTACGCCATCGATGATAACGGTGGTTACAAAGACGTAATTGCTGAGCGTCAAGCACCTCTAAACGCAGAGAAAATTGCCAAGTTTTCAGATAGCGTGATCGAGTACAAAGCGGACAATGAAAAGTACGTAGTGACGGTCTTTACTGACATCACTTGTGGTTACTGCGTGCGTCTGCACAGTCAAATGCAAGGTTACAACGATCTGGGTATTACCGTGCGTTACATGGCTTACCCTCGCCAAGGTGCAGCAGGTCCTGTCGCTGAGCAAATGGCAACCGTTTGGTGTGCTGAAGATCCTAAAGCAGCAATGCACAACGCAAAAGTTGATCGTTCATTTGGTAACCCAGCGAAAGATCTTAAGCAATGTAAAGAAACGATTAAAGCGCATTACGATCTAGGTCGTGAGCTTGGTATTTCTGGTACGCCAGCTATTTTCCTACCAAACGGTGAGCTAGTTGGTGGTTACTTACCACCAGCAGAACTGCTAAAACGTTTAGAGCAACAATAATCCTTTAAGGAGCAGAGTCAGCGGTATTCGCTGGCTCTTTTCAAACATGATAGAAATTCAACGACGTCCCGAACCGGACCTTTCTCTTCTTCCTGATTCTATTCCTGCGATTCTCAAACGTATCTACATTAACCGTGGTATCACGGATGTGGCGCAGTTAGAGACATCTGCTCGTGGTTTACATTCTTACCAACAACTTGGCGGTATCGATAAAGCGGTCGAGCTTTTATTCCAAGCGATCGAAGAGAAAAAACGCATTATTGTCGTAGGTGACTTTGACGCTGATGGCGCTACTAGCTCGGCTCTGTCGGTACTCGCATTGCGTATGCTTGGTAGCAACAACGTCGACTACTTAGTGCCGAACCGCTTTGAAGATGGTTATGGCCTGAGCCCTGAAGTCGTGGACCAAGCCTTAGAACTCGGCGCTGAAATGATCATGACGGTCGACAATGGTGTGTCGTCGATTGAAGGTGTTCGCTACGCCAAAGAAAATGGCATAACGGTACTGGTCACCGATCACCACTTACCGGGGCAAGTGCTACCGAATGTCGATGCAATGGTTAACCCGAACCTCGACAGCTGTGCTTTTCCATCGAAAGCGTTAGCAGGGGTTGGTGTTGCTTTCTATCTGATGATGGCACTTTGCGTGTACATGCGTAAACAGAATTGGTTTGCACTACAAGGTATGCAAGAACCAAAGCTTATGGAGCTGATTGACCTTGTTGCGCTTGGCACCGTCGCTGACGTTGTACCACTCGACGAGAACAACCGCATTCTTGTACACCAAGGCTTGCAGCGTATCCGTGCAGGTAAAGCACGTCCTGGTATTCAAGCGTTGATCGAAGTGGCGAAGCGCGATGCGCGTCGTTTGGTTGCGTCTGATTTTGGTTTCGCTTTGGGGCCACGTATTAACGCCGCCGGCCGTCTTGATGACATGTCATTCGGTGTTGAACTACTGATGAGCAATAACATCCACGCTGCGCGCCGCATGGCAAGTGAATTGGACGGACTGAACCAAACTCGTAAAGAGATTGAAGAGGGCATGAAACAAGAAGCGATGGCTTTCTGTGAGCGTCTTCAGTTTGGTGAAAACAGTGAACTTCCATACGGCTTGGCACTTTTCCAACGTGATTGGCACCAAGGTGTGATTGGTATTCTGGCTTCACGTATTAAAGAGAAGTTCCACCGTCCTGTTATTGCTTTTGCTGATGGCGGAGAAGGGACGATCAAAGGTTCTTGTCGTTCGATTCCTGGCTTACACATGCGTGATGCGTTGGACCTTATCGATACGCAAAACCCAGGTTTGATCATCAAATTTGGTGGTCACGCGATGGCGGCAGGTTTAACCATCAAAGAGCAAGACTTTGAGCGTTTTTGTCGTCTATTCGATGATGTTGTGAAAAAAGAACTTGATGAAGCGGCGCTAAAAGGCGTGATCATGTCTGATGGTGAGCTCAAGCCAGAAGAATTTTCTATGCACATTGCGGAGCAACTGCGCTCAGGTGGTCCATTTGGTCAGGCTTTCCCAGAACCTATCTTTGATGGCGAGTTTAAAGTATTACATCAAAAGCTGGTGGGAGAAAAACACCTTAAGCTAATGTTAGAGCCACTGCATAAAGGTCACCCAACGAATGTGATGATCGATGGCATTGCCTTCAATGTTGATTTGCGTCGTTGGCCAGATGCCTCGGTCAAAACGGTACGTCTCGCGTATAAGTTGGATGTGAATGAGTTTCGTGGTAATCAATCATTGCAATTGATGATTGACTACATCGAAGCCAAGTAAAGTCAGGTTTTACACTTTATATAGAGTACGGTTGCCTTTAAGTGGGGCAAAAATTTTATGACCGTGCTCTCTCTAATTGCAATCTGATTTCCCAGCCGAAATTTTCCTGTATCTCCGTCACATTTTTGAGTAGAATTTCTCGGTTAAATTCTATTCTAAAATGTTGAGCAAACATGTTTGAAATCAATCCAATTAAAAACCGTCTTCAGGACGTGTCTGAGCGCACGAATGTCCTGAGGGGGTATCTTTGACTATGACGCAAAGAAAGAGCGTCTAGAAGAAGTCAACGCAGAACTTGAACAACCAGATGTATGGAACGAGCCAGAGCGTGCGCAAGCACTAGGTAAAGAACGTGCATCTCTAGAAGCGGTTGTTGAAACTATCGTTCAACTAGAACAAGGTGTAGAAGACGTTGATGGTCTTCTAGAGCTTGCGGTTGAAGAAGAAGATCAAGAAACGTTTGACGAAATCGAAGCAGAACTTGCTGAGTTGGAACAGAAGCTAGAACAGCTTGAATTCCGTCGTATGTTCTCTGGCGACCACGACAGCTCTGATTGCTACATTGACTTGCAAGCAGGCTCAGGTGGTACCGAGGCACAAGACTGGACCAACATGATGCTACGTATGTACCTGCGTTGGGCTGAAGCAAAAGGCTTCAAGGCAGAGGTTATCGAAGTATCTGAAGGTGAAGTCGCTGGCCTTAAAGGCGCGACAGTTAAGATTTCTGGTGAGTACGCTTACGGTTGGCTACGTACGGAAACAGGTGTTCACCGCCTAGTACGTAAATCGCCATTCGATTCAGGCGGCCGTCGTCATACGTCATTTGCTTCTGCGTTCATCTACCCTGAGATTGATGAAAACATTGCTATCGACATTAACCCTTCTGACCTACGTATCGATGTTTACCGAGCGTCAGGTGCAGGTGGTCAGCACGTCAACACGACTGAATCTGCGGTACGTATTACACACGTTCCAACGAACACCGTTGTGCAATGTCAGAATGACCGTTCTCAACATAAGAACAAAGATCAGGCAATGAAACAGCTTCGAGCGAAGCTATTTGAGCTTGAATTGCAAAAGCAAAACGCGGAAAAACAAGCTAATGAAGACGCTAAGTCTGACATTGGCTGGGGTAGCCAGATCCGTTCTTACGTATTGGATGACTCACGCATTAAAGACCTCCGTACGGGCGTTGAAAACCGCAATACTCAAGCGGTTCTTGATGGCGATCTGGACAAATTTATTGAAGCTAGCCTGAAATCAGGTCTATAAAGCTTTTCACCGACAAAAAACAGGATACATCGAAAATGACTGATGCTGTTCAAAACGAAACTGTACAAGAAGCCTCTGCACAAGAAGAGAACAAGCTAATTGCTGAACGCCGCGCTAAACTGGATGCAATCCGAAAGAGCTGCAAAGCGAACGGCCATCCAAACGACTTCCGTCGTGACGCACTAGCGGGCGACCTTCAGAAAGAGTTCGGTGAAAAGACGAAGGAAGAGCTAGAAGAGCTTAACCACGTAGTAGCAATCGCTGGCCGTATCATGGCTAAACGTGGTCCATTCTTGGTAATCCAAGAGACTTCTGGCCGTATCCAAGCTTACGCTGACAAAGCAGTACAAAAAGTACTGAAAGACCAATACCAAGGCCTAGATATCGGTGACATCATCGGTGTGAAAGGTGCACTTCACAAGTCTGGTAAAGGCGACCTATACGTGAACATGGAAGAATACGAGTTGCTAACCAAAGCACTACGTCCACTTCCAGAGAAGTTCCACGGTCTAACTGACCAAGAGATGCGTTACCGTCAACGTTACGTTGACCTAATCGTTAACGAAGATTCTCGTCAAGCGTTCGTAGTACGTTCTAAAGTAATGTCTGCAATCCGTAACTTCATGATCTCTAAACAGTTCATGGAAGTTGAAACGCCAATGATGCACGTTATCCCTGGCGGTGCGAGTGCGCGTCCATTCATCACGCACCACAACGCACTAGATATGCCAATGTACCTACGTATTGCGCCAGAGCTATACCTGAAGCGTCTAGTCGTTGGTGGTTTCGATCGCGTATTTGAAATCAACCGTAACTTCCGTAACGAAGGTCTTTCTCCACGTCACAACCCAGAATTCACAATGATGGAATTCTACATGGCGTACGCAGACTACAAAGATCTGATGGACCTAACTGAAGAACTACTAAGCTCTATCGCACTAGAAGTTCTAGGTTCAACATCAATGCCTTACGGTGAAGATACAGTAGAGTTCGGTGGCACTTACACTCGCATGAGCATGTTCGAAGCAATCAAGCACTACAACCCAGACCACACGCAAATCCAAGCACTAACAGAAGAAGACATTCAAAACCGTGACCTAATGGTTTCTATCGCGAAATCTGTTCACGTTGAAGTGGAATCTTTCTGGACATGTGGTCAGCTTCTAGAAGAGATCTTCGGCGAAACTGCAGAACCTAAGCTAATGCAGCCAACGTTCATCACTGGTTACCCAGCAGATATCTCTCCACTGGCTCGTCGTAGCGATGACAACCCATTCTTCACAGACCGCTTTGAATTCTTCATCGGTGGCCGTGAAGTTGCGAACGGCTTCTCAGAGCTTAACGATGCAGAAGACCAAGATGCGCGCTTTAAAGCACAGGTTGAAGCGAAAGAATCTGGTGATGATGAAGCAATGTTCTACGATGCAGACTACATTACTGCTCTAGAGCACGGCCTACCACCAACAGCAGGTCAAGGTATCGGTATCGACCGTCTAGTTATGCTATTGACTAACACGCACACAATCCGTGACGTGATCCTATTCCCAGCGATGCGCCCACAAGCGTAATCTCCTCGCTGAGCCATAAAAAACCACCTTCGGGTGGTTTTTTTGTATCTTTAATTTGAACAAATTCAACTATTTGCATTTGAGGTCGGATAGGAGTAGTAAATAAGTATTCGCGAAATCTCAATCTGTTGCATAGTCTTAATATTGAGACAGACTTCGTCAGGCGTAGTCTCGATAATGTTACCCGTTCGCAAAGTTGGGTTTGTGGCGCGAAATTTCAATCAACAATCAATAAGGGTTAGAGAATGGCTGGGCAGTTTAAGATGGATTCCATTCCGGGATCGCTAGTCGTAGTTGGCGGTACTTATGAACCTTGGTTATCAGTACTAGAACAAGTGGGATGGAAGTGTCATCAAGTGGGTGACTTACGTAAAGCCAACACATTGTTAGAAGATATTGGACCATGCATCGGTATAGTTGACCTCAGCCATGATGAGTTCAGTCTTAATGGTTTAGCGAACTTAGTGAGTTCTCATAAACACGTTCGTTGGTTGGCGTTCATCCGCGAATCTCAACTTGGTACTGACACCATCTGCCAGTTCATCGTGAACTTCTGTATCGACTTCTTTACTGCACCAATCCCAGATGCGCAGCTATTGAGCACGATTGGTCACCAATTGGGTATGCTTAAGCTTGAAAAGAAAGTTTGGCCAAGTTTTGGTAACAGTTTAGATATGGGGTTGATTGGTGAGTCAATTCCAATGAAGCGCCTGCGTGACCAAGTTAAGCGTATCGGTCCAACAGACGTGAGTATTCTTATTTACGGTGAAAGCGGCACGGGTAAAGAGGCTGTCGCTCGTGCAATTCACAAAGTGTCGTCACGTTCACATAAGCCGTTCCTATCGATTAACTGTCGTGCACTTAACGAGCAACGTTTCCAAGCTGAAGTATTTGGGATTGAGGCGGAAGAAGAGATGGGACCAAGCCTGCTAGAGCAAGCTGATGGCGGCACCGTTTTATTCAATGACATTCTAACCATCTCAAAAGAGCAACAGATGAACCTGCTACGCTTCCTGCAAGAAGGGACGATTGAAACACGTGATGGCGCGAAGAACGTCAATGTACGGGTTCTTGCCGCTAACTCGTCTGATGTAGAGAAAGCACTCATTGACGGAGACTTCAATGAAGAGCTTTACCACTACATTAATGTACTGCGTATCAACGTACCAAGCTTGAAAGAGCGCGCAAGTGACATCGCTTTGTTGGCGCGTTTCTACCTGCAGGAGTTCTCTAAAGAGTACAACTCACAGGCGAAGAGCTTTTCTGAAGATGCTTTGAAGGCTCTGACACGTTATTTCTGGCCAGGTAATGTCCGTGAGTTGATGAACCAAGTGAAACGCGCTGTACTGATGTCTGACAGCGTCATGATTGAAGAGCATCACCTAGACCTACCTCAACGCAATGACTCAAAGCGCAGCTTGAAATCGATTCGTGAGAAGAGTGAACGAGATGCGTTGCTGGTGGTATTAGAGTCGCATTCTGGTCAAGTATCGAATGCCGCAAAAGAGCTTGGTGTGTCACGTGCGACCATGTATCGATTACTGAACAAACACAACTTGATTACAGAGCAGACGGTATAAACCCTCTATCTGACAGCAAGATAAAAGGAGCGCAATGACGCTCCTTTTTTTTTGTGCGCAAATTCTAAATATTTATAAAACTCGAGTTTTTATATATTCCTTAGTTGAATATGTTATTCAAAAAACCATATGCAACCTTATTTTAGGCTAATGGTTTGTTTTTAAGCAAAAACACAAAAATGGTTTGATAAATATCCTCTGTTGCTTACAATTCAACCGTAACTCAATGAGTTATACCACATCAATCACGGATTAATTTTTAGCTAGGAGGCGCAAGATGAAACATTACGTTGTTAACACCACTGCTTGCGCTGATCGTATGTCTGATGTTCGCTCAACCTTTGAAGCGATCAAACAAGATACTACTGGCTCATTAGATTAAATTAATCCGTAACCTACCTCTTATTACTAGGCTGCGGAAAAGTAGCGGCTTAGTCTCAACAGAGTCTTTCTGTTTAATTAGTCCACTATTTTTCCCTGTCGATTATTTATCGCTATTTGGAGAAAAATTATGCGTCACTCTATCTATTTGAAACTGGCCACTGTGCTTTTAAAAGCCGATCTCAAACGTGAAGAAAAGCAATGGCAACGTATGGTCCGCCGTAATGCTCATCAAATCCCTTGGACAAATGAGCACTTGTTAAAAGATATTGGCTTAGATAAAGAAGGTCGTTCAAACCATGTCAGTGTGCCTGATGCTGTCAAAGTTGAACGCCGAGTTCGTCATCTACGTCGTGTTTTAACTGCGCGAATACCAACGTAATCAATAACCCAAGTGGAGCTCTCAATCATATCTATTCGGTTCAACTTGGGTTTAATTCGCCAATGCAAAGAGGCTGACCATTGTGGTCAGCCTCTTTGTTTTTAGTCTATTGGGAAGTGAAATACTATGGGCATGGGTTCGAGTAAGTCGTACCAATCGCTTGGATATCATTTAGCAACGCTTCACTTAGGTGAACATCGATACTGTCGATATTGGATTTAAGCTGTTCTAGGTTAGTAGCGCCAATGATATTTGAACCCACAAACGGGCGCTGATTGACGAAGGCAAGCGCCATTTGCGCAGGATCTAATCCATGGTCTCTCGCTAGGTTGACGTATGCTTCTGTCGCTTTAACACCTTGTGGTGTGAAGTAGCGAGCGAAGCGTTCCCAAACCGTGCAACGCGCACCTTCTGGTTTTGCTCCGTTGAGGTATTTACCGCTCAAACAACCAAATGCTAGTGGTGAATAAGCCAGCAGCTGAACGCCTTCGTAGTGGCTGATTTCAGACAAACCAACTTCGAAACTGCGATTAAGTAAGTTATATGGATTTTGGATTGAAACGATTCTTGGTAAGTCATGCTTTTCTGCCAAACGCAGCAGTGACATCACGCCCCATGGCGTTTCGTTTGAGACACCGATGTAACGCACTTTACCTGCGTTGACTAACTCCGTTAGAGCTTCAAGGGTCTCGATCAGTGTGACCTCTTCTTGTTTATCTGGGTAAGGGTAGTTGAGCTGACCAAAGCAGTTGGTCTGACGCTGTGGCCAATGCAATTGGTATAGATCGACATAATCGGTTTGCAGGCGTTTTAAGCTATCGTCGATCGCAGTGTGAATATGGCGACGGTTAAGGCTCATGTTTTCACGAATGTATGGGACGTTGCGCGGACCAGCTACTTTAGTTGCTAAAACCACTTTCTCACGTTTACCACTTTTCGCTAACCAATTGCCAATGTACTGCTCGGTGAGTCCTTGTGTCTCTGCTTTCGGTGGTACGGGATACATCTCGGCAGTATCGATGAAGTTCACCCCATGATCGAGGGCAAAGTCGAGCTGTTGAAAAGCTTCTTGTTCGGTATTTTGCTCACCAAACGTCATAGTGCCAAGGCAGATCTTACTGATCTCGAGTGATGAGTGCGGTAGTTTTGTATATTGCATTTCACATCCTTGAAGAGTTACCGACTGAATAAGTCATTCCAATATAGGGGATTTTGAGTTGCTGTCGCAAATGATTTAAGTTTCGTTATGTAGTTAACTCGAAAGTTATCAATACGGTAACTAGACTTAAAGGATCTTGTAAAGGAGGTGCAATATGCAGAAGCATCAACTCGACATGTGGTTGCATGGCTATCACAAAGACTCCTATAAAACGCCTAAGGTCTTTGTGATTGGTTGTTCTGATGTCTCTGATTACCTATTAGCAGTGGAGTACAAACACCAACTTGAACCGATCAAAGACGGTGAAGATCCGATTCATTTCGGCTCATTGGATCTGGTGAAAGAAGAACTGCTGAGGTTGGGGATAGATAAAGCTTATTTGAGGCTGCACAATGCCTACGATGAGTTTGGCAGTGAAGGTACAGCCTCGTACTGTGATATTGAGTTGTCACTCGTGACACACTGATCATTCTGATTGGGCGTTGATGTAGTGCTTCAATAATATCTGTTCGGTGAATTGTGTCCTAAGGTAGAAACCACGGGGCAGGGTTTTTATCGGTTTACCATTTGAGCTGTAAGCTTCAGTTAGTGCTTTTGCGTTTGCTGCTTTAGGTCGCAAGTGAAGCGCTTCTCCATGTCTGGCGGAAATTTGATCAAACTTACCCAACACGATCAATTCCATCAGTTCTTCCCAATCATTTTTTAGAATTAACTCTTCTTCTTGATCGGGTGACCATATCAATGGGCTACCAACTCTTCGCTTTGCCAAAGGAATCTCGCGCTCGCCCTCTACAGGTACCCACAGTACTCGTGACAGTTTGTTGCGAACGTGACTGGTTTCCCACGTGAGTCCCTGAACCCCAGTCAATGGCGCAACAGAGACAAAGGTTGTCTCTAGTGGTCGACCTGAATGACTGATCGGAATGCTTTTTAGCTCGATCCCAAGCTTAGCAAAGTCTTGTTGCGGTTTGCTTCCTGCTGGCGCACCTAAATGCCATTCCAGTAATTGCCCAACCCAGCCTTTATCGCGTTTTAAGTTTTCAGGAACAGCCATTCCTGCCTCTTCGGCAAGCTCTGTAAAGCTTAAGCCCGCAATATCATGTGCGCGCTCCATCAGTTCAGCTTCGGATTGTGGTTCTGGTTTCATAACGGCAATGTGATGAGGGAAAACGTTAGTCTACCAAATTTCATCAAAATCGACTGTCCAAGATTTCACCGAGCTGGATTAAGAATGATCAATTCATAACTTATCCACAGATTAGAAAGCCACCAATAGGATCTCCATGTGGGCTGGATGAATAAACAGGGGTTTAAAGGTGGATTGAGACTTGATTTTATTGAGATGTCATGAAGTCCTACCTGTTCAATGTGGATAAATAACCGATTGAGCGATCTTTGACCGATCTGTATTTGGTGAAAAGATCATCAGGAAAATAAAGATCGTTAAATCGCCATTTTTGTGTTTTATGTTTTTATAATCAATATCTTATGTTTATTTTGTTTGTGGTTGGAAAATATTGCTTGTAATGGTTTTGAACAAAAATCTTTATTGATAATGATTTCTTCACAAAGTTATTCACAGAAAAGGTGAATAAATGTGGGCTATGTCTCAATCTTGTGTTGATAAAATAATGTCTGTCTAAAAGATATCCAAAAAAGGCCAAAAGGTAATAAATCTTGCTCATATCACATCAGTAAGTTTGCTAGTAATGGGGATATGTGGAAAAATCACGGTAATAAAAAATTATTCATAGAGGTTAGCCGGTGATAGATGGCGATGGTTACCGACTTAATGTTGGTATTGTGATCTGTAATAACCATGGTCAGGTCTTCTGGGCTAAACGATACGGGCAACACTCATGGCAATTTCCACAAGGTGGGATTGACGAAGGTGAAACACCTGAACAAGCCATGTTCAGGGAGTTATATGAAGAAGTCGGTCTGACGAAAAAAGACGTTAAGATCATCGCAACAAGTCGTCATTGGTTAAGATATAAGCTACCAAAGCGATTGGTGCGTTGGGACTCCAAGCCTGTTTGTATCGGCCAAAAACAGAAATGGTTTCTGCTGCGATTAGAATGCGATGAATCCCGCATCAATATGCAGCGTGGGAAATCCCCTGAATTTGATGGTTGGCGCTGGGTAAGCTACTGGTATCCAGTTAGGCAAGTTGTTTCTTTCAAGCGAGACGTTTATCGTCGTGCGATGAAAGAGTTTGCATCTTTAGCCATGCCTTTTCGAGAGCGTAAGACGAAAGGGAAAAGAAAAAAGCAACGTAGATAGAGGATCAACATGCTCAGTCAGCTAAGGGAAATAGTTGAGAAAGTCTCCAGAGTCGATGATGTGCATCAGGCACTGGATATATTGGTTAAAGAGACTTGCGCAGCCCTATGCACTGAGTGTTGTACTATTTATCTAGCTAATGATGAAATGCAGCGCCTTGAGTTAATGGCAACTCAAGGCCTTATTTTTGAAGGCGATAGTATTCATATCAACTTCAACGAAGGCTTGGTCGGTTTAGTCAAACGCAGTGCGGAACCCCTAAACTTAGCTGAGGCTTCAACCCATCCTGATTTTAAATTCTTCCCTCAACTCGGTGAGCAGGTTTACCACTCCTTTCTAGGTACGCCGATCATTCATCGTAAACAAGTGCTCGGTGTTCTGGTTATCCAGCAGAAAACCCCACGCTTGTTTAGTGAGATGGAAGAGTCTTTCCTTGTGACCTTATCTGCGCAGCTTGCTGTGTTGATTGCGCATGCGCAAAACTTAGGTCACTGGCAACTCGCTTCCAAGCCGACTGTTATCAAGGGGCTTCCAGCTTCGACTGGTGTCGCTATCGGTGAGTTCTGGTTTGATAATACTCAACCTAATTTAAGTGATGTTTTCCCTGCCTCTGCCTTAGATAAAGAAAGGGAACATGAACTTTTGGCGGTTGCTGTGGAAAGAGCGTTGAATGATTTTCGCCGTATGCGTAAGAAGTTTGACAGCGAAATCAATAAAGACGCGTTAGCTATTTTTGACCTCTTTACCCACTTACTCAACGATCCAATGTTGCGTGGTGATCTTAAGAAGCAGATCGAAAAAGGCGACCGAGCGGATTGGGCATTGCGACAAGTCGTCGAAACCTACTCAAACCGCTTCGCGCGTATGTCAGACGTTTATCTACGTGAACGTGCTCAAGACATTCGCGAGCTTGGGCAACGCTTGCTTTACTTTTTACATAATAGTGAGCAAGAGCATGCCTCGATTGATCGCCCGGTGATTTTAGTTGCCAATGAACTCACGGCGACGCTACTTGCTTCAATACCAAAACAGCACTTACTTGCCGTTGTTTCGCTGGAAGGTGCGGCGAACTCCCATGCTGCGATTCTATCTCGTGCGCTGGGTGTTCCTGCCATTATGGGCGCAAACATTAATACTCGCGCTGTAAACGGCAAGAAGGGCATTGTCGATGGCTACACTGGCGAGATCTATTTAGAACCGAACCGTCAATTGCTGCGTGAATATCGCAGCTTAGTGAGTGAAGAATCTGAATTGTTCGCAATGGTGAACAAAGATCTTGCACTGCCTGCGATCACACAAGATGACCATCCGATTGAAGTCATGCTCAACGCGGGCTTGAGTGCGGATAGCAATATCGCCATCAACTCTGGTGTGGATGGCGTGGGTTTGTACCGTACTGAAATCGCTTTTTTACTTAAGCATCACTTTCCATCGGAAGATGAGCAGTATCATCAGTATCAAGCAATCCTCAATAGCTATCCAAATCAACGAGTCGTAATGCGTACGCTGGATATCGGTGGTGATAAACCGTTACCGTATCTTCCGATTGAAGAAGATAATCCGTTTTTGGGTTGGCGAGGTATTCGTTTTACGTTGGATCACCCTGATATCTTTTTGATCCAGTTGCGTGCGATGCTTAGGGCGAGTGCGGAAAGTGGTAATCTAAGCATCTTACTACCGATGGTTTCTGGTATTAAAGAGCTGGATGATGCTATTACGCTGATTAACCAAGCTTACAGCGAAGTCGTGTTATTGGATGACCGCATTCAAGCGCCGAAGGTTGGGGTAATGATTGAAGTGCCATCAATGGTGTACTTATTGCCCGCGATAGCCCATCGTGTTGACTTCGTTTCTGTTGGTACTAACGATTTAACTCAATATTTGTTGGCGGTCGATCGGAACAATTCTCGTGTTGCGGATGTCTATGAATCCATGCATCCGGCAGTACTGCTGGCGTTGAAGCAAATTCATGATGTTTGCCATCAATATCAGGTTCCGGTCTGTATCTGTGGTGAGCTCGCAGGCGACCCATTTGGTGCCCTTTTACTGTTGGGCTTAGGTTACGACAGTTTGAGTATGAACACCTCTAACGTGGCTAAGGTGAAGTATTTGATTCGCCATAGCCAGCAAAAAGAATTAGAAAAACTCGTCGAAAAAGCCATGTCATGCTCTTATGGGCAAGAAATCCATCAAATGATGCATGATTTCTTTATTCAACAAGGTTTTGCCGGCTTTATTCGTGCAGGTAAGAAGTAGGTAATTGTGACCATCTCTTTATTTATATTATTGCTCGCGCTAGGCGCTTTCGTTGGCGTGATGGCAGGACTCTTAGGCATCGGAGGCGGGCTAATAGTTGTACCGGCATTACTGTATCTTCTTCCTTTAGCTGGCATTTCTCCTGAAATGAGTATGCACATGGCACTTGCTACTTCCTTGGCGAGTATCATCGTGACCTCCGGTTCGTCGGCGATGAATCACCTTAAACTGGGTAACGTCGATATGTTCGTCGTGAAATGGCTGATGCCTGGTGTGGTTATCGGTGGTTTTGTTGGTGCCAATATCGCCGAATGGATCCCTACACACTATTTACCGAAAGTCTTTGGTGTGATTGTGTTGTGTCTAGCGGTGCAGATGTTTCGTTCAATTAAAACGAAAAGCGAGAAGCCCATGCCGAGTAGTCCGGTCACTATGATGTACGGAACGGGAATTGGTGTGGTATCAAGTCTTGCAGGTATTGGCGGTGGTTCACTGTCGGTCCCTTTCTTGAACAAACATGGTATTGAAATGCGTAAAGCGGTTGGCTCCTCTTCGGTGTGCGGCTGCGTGATCGCCATCTCAGGCATGATTGGATTCATCTTACATGGCTACAAAGTAGAAGGATTACCTGACTACAGTGTAGGTTATGTGTACCTTCCAGCTTTGTTAGCAATCGCCATGACGTCGATGCTCACGACTAAAGTTGGCGCAAAACTGGCTTCTACCCTTCCAACTGCGGTATTGAAGAAAATATTTGCCGTATTCTTGATGTTTGTTGCAGCGACCATGCTGCTGTAAAGTCCACCTGTTTTATTAGTAATAAGAAGAGAATGAGTTATGTCTCAGGGATACTTTGAATTTCCCAATATTGATCCGGTTTTAGTCTCTATTGGTCCTGTTTCTGTTCGTTGGTACGGTTTGATGTACCTTGTCGGCTTCATGTTCGCACTTTGGCTGGCAAACCGCCGCGCAGATAAGCCGGGTAGTGGTTGGACACGTGAGCAAGTTTCTGACTTGTTGTTTGCGGGTTTCCTTGGGGTAGTGATTGGTGGTCGTGTTGGCTACGTGATTTTCTACAACTTCGATTTATTCTTAGCGGACCCTTTGTACCTATTTAAAGTTTGGACCGGCGGCATGTCGTTCCACGGTGGTTTAATGGGCGTGATTACTGCCATGTTCTGGTACGCGCACAAGAATGGTCGAACTTTCTTTGGCGTGGCAGACTTTGTGGCACCGCTTGTGCCATTTGGCCTTGGTATGGGCCGTATGGGTAACTTTATGAACAGTGAGCTTTGGGGCCGCGTGACAGACGTACCATGGGCGATTATCTTCCCGAATGGTGGACCACTCCCACGTCATCCATCTCAGCTTTATGAGATGTTCCTAGAGGGTATCGTACTGTTCTTAATCTTGAACTGGTTTATTAAAAAGCCTCGTCCTTTAGGGGCGGTATCAGGGCTATTTTTAGCTGGATATGGTACATTCCGTTTCCTAGTTGAGTTTGTCCGTGAACCGGATGCACAGCTTGGTTTATTTGGTGGTTATATTTCGATGGGGCAAATCCTATCTTCACCAATGATCATTCTAGGTGTGCTTATGATGGTTTGGGCGTACAAACGTGGTCTTTACCAAGACAAAGTCCAAGCAGAAACGAAGTAAGGAATTGGTGTGAAACAGTATTTAGATTTGTGTCAGCGTATCGTTGACCAAGGCACTTGGGTTGAAAACGAACGCACAGGCAAACGCTGCCTAACGGTGATCAACGCAGACTTGACCTACGATGTTGCCAACAACCAATTCCCATTAGTAACGACACGTAAGAGCTTTTGGAAAGCGGCAGTTGCTGAGCTACTTGGTTATATCCGAGGCTACGACAACGCTGAAGACTTCCGTAAGTTAGGTACGAAAACATGGGATGCGAACGCAAACCTAAATGAAGCATGGCTGAACAACTCATTCCGCAAGGGTGAAGATGACATGGGACGTGTATACGGCGTTCAAGGTCGTTCATGGGCGAAGCCAGATGGCGGTCATATCGACCAGCTGCGTAAGATTGTGGATGATTTAACGCGCGGTGTTGATGACCGTGGTGAAATCCTAAACTTCTACAACCCTGGAGAGTTCCATATGGGGTGTTTGCGCCCATGTATGTACAGCCACCACTTCTCACTGTTAGGTGACACGCTGTACCTAAACAGCACGCAGCGCTCTTGTGACGTTCCGCTGGGTCTGAACTTCAATATGGTTCAAGTGTATGTGTTCTTGGCAATCATGGCGCAAATTACAGGTAAGAAACCTGGTCAGGCTTATCATAAGATTGTTAATGCACACATCTACGAAGATCAGCTTGCGCCAATGCGTGACATCCAGTTGAAGCGTGAACCTCTGAAAGCTGCAACCTTCCACATCAATCCAGAAATCAAATCTCTAGAAGATTTGGAAACATGGGTAACTCTAGATGACTTCTGGGTAGAAGGTTACGAGCACCACGATCCAATTCAGTACCCGTTCTCAGTTTAACGAGTATATTGAGTTTCTAAGCCGCCTTTATGGGCGGCTTTTTTATATCCGAAGGGTGGCGGACAGGCTTCGCCCTACAGAACGCTACGCTTCGAAATGTGAGAGGGGATAAAAGATCCTCCAACTCACTCGAGCCTCGCTCTTGAAGATGATGTTCACTCACTCTGAAATCAAACGGTCGTCGGGAATCTCTTTTACCATAGTTTACTGCGTGATCAAGAAATGAGAGCGCTCCGCTGTAGGTATCGAGAGTGGGGGACCAGAAGCTTAGTGAAAGGAAGTTGAACTTAAAGAATTTTGGCAGGACTTGATGTCTTAGGTGGATATCATCGAGCCTTATCCCTCTCGGAGCTTAGCGTTCCTAGGGCGAGCCCGTTCTTACTTCTCTAAAACGAAAAAAGGCCCCACCGAAGTGGAGCCTAACATAAGCGATGGTAATCTTATTATTATGCTGTCAGAGCAAGGATAGAGCCTGGTAGCACGATGAATACTGCTAGTAGGTAACCTGCTACAACCGCTTTGTTCTTAATAGCCATTTCTGAAATTACTTCTGCACATTTTACTGGAATCTCACGTAGGAACGGGATACCGAAGATGAACAGTGTCGCCAGAATGTTGAACGTTAGGTGTACTAATGCAATCTGTAGTGCGAATACCGCGAACTCACCAGATACTGCTGTTGCTGCTAGTAGAGCCGTGATACATGTACCGATATTAGCACCTAAAGTGAACGGGTAGATATCACGTACTTTTAGAACACCTGAGCCTACTAGTGGAACCATTAGACTTGTTGTCGTAGAAGAAGACTGAACAAGAACCGTTACTACAGAGCCCGATACGATACCGTGGATAGGACCACGACCGATTGCGTTCTTAAGGATGTCACGAGCACGACCAACCATCAGGCTCTTCATTAGCTTACCCATAACAGTGATAGCGACGAAGATAGTACCGATACCTAGAGCGATTAGTGCTACACCACCCATGGTGTCACCAAATGTAGATAGAGGCTCTTTAATCGCGCTTACTACAGGTTTAGTGATTGGTTTGATGAAGTCAAAACCACCCATGCTCATATCGCCAGTTTTTAGTAGAGGCGATACTAACCAGTGTGAAATCTTTTCTAGAATGCCGAACATCATTTCCAATGGTAGGAAGATCAGTACTGCAAGTAAGTTAAAGAAATCGTGGATTGTTGCACTTGCGAATGCACGTTTAAATTCTTCTTTACAACGTACGTGGCCAAGTGAAACAAGAGTATTTGTTACGGTAGTACCGATGTTAGCACCCATTACCATAGGAATAGCGGTTTCTACAGGTAAACCACCTGCAACCAAACCTACAATAATAGAAGTTACGGTACTTGAAGATTGGATTAGGGCCGTAGCCACCAAACCGATCATTAGACCTGCGACTGGGTGAGACGCAAATTCAAAGAGTACTTTAGCTTGATCGCCAGTCGCCCATTTGAAGCCGCTACCAACCATAGATACTGCTAGAAGAAGCAGATATAACATGAATGCCAAGTTAGCCCAGCGTAACCAGCGAGTCGTGCTCGAGATTGGTGCTGCTGTTGAAGTAGCTTGGTTCATCATAATTTTCTCCGTGGACCTTTCAGTTCGTTTATTTGGTCTGTTGTTGAAACTGAGGGCGATGTTAGAGATTAAATATTTCAGTAATATTACAGTTCGGTTTCTATGGAGAATTTTTATTATTCTTTTTAATAGTTGCCTGTGAAGAAAAATTCACAGTATTATAATTGATTGAAATTTATGTAATTTTCTGTGTTGTTGGTTCGCTGCCACTTATCTTGATGAGATTAAAAAAGTGCGTTTTACTTCAAGTTTTATGACAGTGTGAATTCGTTATTTTCGGTAAAACTTATCTTTTTCTTATTTATTGTAGGTTTTGCCGAACTTCTTGTCTGTCCTTGTCACATTTGATATAAAAAGTGTCATCTTCTTTATAGGGATTGATGATGTCACATCTAAATTACAACCACCTTTATTACTTCTGGATGGTGTGCAAACAAGGTTCTGTAACTAAAGCTGCTGATGCTTTATTTCTAACACCACAAACTGTAACTGGGCAGATCAAAGCACTTGAAGACCGCATGAAGGGGAAGTTGACCAAGCGTAATGGGCGCACGGTAGAACCAACAGAACTAGGACAGTTGGTGTTTAAGTACGCCGACCGTATGTTTGGTTTGAGCTACGAAATGCTCGATATCGTTAACTACAGCCAGCACTCTAATATTCTTTTCGAAGTTGGCGTTGCCGATGCACTATCTAAGCGACTCGTAAGCAAAGTCTTAATGACGACGGTTCCTGAAGATAACAGCATTCACTTACGCTGCTACGAATCGACTCACGAACTGCTTTTGGAGCGTTTATCCCAGCATAAACTTGATATGATCCTTTCTGATTGTCCGGTGGACTCAACACAAAGTCCGGGCCTTTACAGCAAGAAGTTAGGTGAGAGTAGCATGAGCTTTTTTGCTTCGTCTGAAATACCAGATGTGAAATTTCCTGAAGTTTTAGAGAATAAAAAATTACTTATCCCAGCCAGTAGGACGGCAATGGGACGTAAAGTATTGCAGTGGTTTGATAGACAAGGATTACAGCCAGATGTGCTGGGCGAGTTTGATGATGTTGCCTTAATGAAGGCATTTGCTCGTTATCGTGATGATGTGATTTTTTTAGCTCCGACCGTTTATATGTCGGAGATTGAAGATGACCGCAATTTACAACTGATCGGTCACGTAGACGACCTTAAAGAAGAGTATTACGTTATTTTTGCTGAACGAATGATACAACATCCAGCAGTTAAGAACGTTTGTGATGCAGATTTTAGCCAAATGTTTGAATGAACACGTTTCGTTGCGCAAATAAATAGATTACTATCGACAAAACTATAACTCTAAATTATAAAATCTTTGTAACACAACAAACTGGCCAGGGTTGGGGAAAGTAAGTTGTAGCTAGAGGTCCAGCACATGAATCTACAAGAAATGGAGAAAAACTCCGCCAAAGCTGTCGTGTTGCTTAAAGCAATGGCAAACGAGAGACGCCTACAAATCCTTTGCATGCTGCATAATCAAGAACTATCGGTCGGGGAACTTTGCGCAAAACTAGAGTTGAGCCAATCGGCACTGTCTCAACATTTAGCTTGGCTTCGTCGCGACGAACTGGTGGCTACGAGAAAAGAAGCACAAACGGTATACTACACGTTAAAGAGTGATGAAGTGAAGGAATTAATCCAAACGCTTCATGGCCTTTACTGTGCAGAGGCCATGTGATGACAGGTCACATATAAGAAAAGCTGGCATCGCCAGCTTTTTTATTGTCTAAAATTCGATGAGTTACACGGAATTTAGATATAAAAAAACCGGCAGTAGCCGGTTTTTTCTTCACTGTAAAATCAAGTTTCTATTAAAGAGCTTTGATTTGTGCAGCGAAACGAGACTTATGACGTGCTGCTTTGTTCTTATGAACAAGGCCTTTAGTCGCCATACGGTCTAGGATAGGTGTAACTGCAGCGAATGCAGCAGTTGCAGCTTCTTTGTCGCCTGCTTCGATAGCAGCAACAGTTTTCTTCATGTAAGTACGCATCATTGAGCGACGGCTAGCATTGTGCTGACGACGTTTCTCAGCTTGGATAGCGCGCTTCTTAGCAGATTTACTATTTGCCAAGGGTCTAACTCCCAAAAACTTATTTCTGTGACAATTTAAGGGCGAGGACTATCCCTCATTTGCGCCTAAATGTCAAATGATTTGTGCAAAAACCAATCGAAGCCAAAACAAATTTTGGTAAGAAAGGTTATCGCGGTTAAGATGGCGGGGATTCTAACAGCATTTTTAGACCATTGCTAATAATTATCCGCCTAGATCTGACAATAAACGGATATATTTTTAACGCCCATTTGTAGCTTTCAAAGGCTTAGAGGAATAGGGTTGGCTATCTTTTGGTGATATTCCGAGGTTACAGTGAGTAAACGACTGCTCAAGTCTGGCATGATCGTCAGTGCCATGACATTAATTTCGCGCGTCCTAGGTTTAGTTCGTGATGTGGTAGTAGCAAACTTGATGGGGGCAGGCGCGAGTGCCGACGTCTTCTTCTTTGCCAATAAAATTCCTAATTTCTTACGCCGTTTGTTCGCAGAAGGCGCATTTTCTCAGGCCTTTGTGCCAGTACTAACCGAAAGTCACGCTCAAGGGGATATGGATAAAACTCGTGAGTTGATTGCTCGTGCGGCTGGTACGCTGGGCGTGATTGTCTCTATTGTTACCATTCTAGGGGTTTTAGGCTCTGGTGTAGTGACGGCGCTGTTTGGTTTTGGTTGGTTCCTAGACTGGATGCATGGCGGCCCGGCCGCTGAGAAGTTCGAACTTGCCAGTGTCATGCTCAAGATTACCTTTCCTTATTTATGGTTCATTACTTTTGTTGCGCTTTCTGGTGCGATCCTTAATACCTTAGGTAAGTTTGCCGTCTCTTCTTTTACGCCTGTCTTCCTCAATGTGATGATCATTTTGGCGGCGTGGTTTATTTCGCCTCAGATGTCGCAACCAGAAATCGGTCTTGCGATTGGCGTATTACTAGGTGGCCTTGTTCAGTTTCTATTCCAGATTCCCTTCCTTATTAAAGCGGGAGTAATGGTTAAGCCTAAATGGGGTTGGCGCGATCCGGGTGTGGTGAAGATCCGTACCTTGATGATTCCTGCCTTATTTGGTGTGTCGGTAAGCCAAATCAACTTATTGTTTGATACTTTTATTGCCAGTTTTCTGCAAACCGGTTCGATCAGTTGGTTGTACTATTCAGATCGCTTACTTGAATTCCCGTTAGGTTTGTTTGGTATCGCGATTGCGACGGTGATTCTCCCTGCATTGTCACGTAAACACGTAGATGCTCACAGTGAAGGTTTTGCTCATACCATGGATTGGGGCGTGCGCATGGTGACCTTACTGGGTATTCCTGCCATGCTTGGGTTGATGGCATTAGCGAAGCCTATGTTGATGGTGTTGTTTATGCGTGGAGAGTTTTCCCCGCAAGATGTACATCAAGCTTCTCTCTCTTTATTAGCATACGCCTCAGGCTTGCTTAACTTTATGTTAATTAAAGTGCTCGCTCCGGGCTACTACTCGCGTCAAGACACCAAAACGCCTGTGAAATACGGCATTATTGCGATGGTGACCAATATGGTCTTCAATGCAATTTTTGCTTATTTCTACGGTTATGTTGGCCTTGCGATTGCCACTGCACTCTCTGCGTTTGTAAACATGGCATTGTTGTATCGTGGTTTACATATTGCTGGGGTGTACCAAGTCACCAAGCGAACGGTCTTTTTTATTGTTCGTTTGATGGTGGCGGGGGGCGCAATGGTTGCGGCAATTCTATGGCAGCTCGAAGACATGTCGGTGTGGTTGGATTGGAGCTTTGCTCATCGTAGTGGTGTGCTAGCGATGTTGATTGGTTTAGGTGCCGCGGTTTACCTTGCTGTGGTGTTTTTACTCGGTGTTCGTTTAAAAGATCTAAAAGCTGGGACAGAATAAGGTTGATTGGTATATAATCCGTCAGTTTCACACAGTGCAAAGTAAAAACAGAGGCATAAAGCAGTATCCAATGGAACTGATTAGAGGCATTCACAATATCAAGTCGCGCCATCAAGGCTGCGTGCTGACTATTGGCAATTTCGATGGCGTACATAGAGGCCATCAACAAGTATTGCAACAAGTGTCTGAACAAGCGAAGAAACTTTTGTTACCTTCGGTTGTGATGACCTTTGAACCTCAGCCTATGGAGCTGTTCGCTCGAGATAAGGCACCAGCAAGGTTAACGCGACTGCGAGACAAATTTGTCCAGCTGAGTAAGCTGGATATTGATCGCTTACTTTGCGTTAACTTCAATCGTCATTTTTCCGACCTAACGGCGGAAGAGTTTATCCGTGACTTGTTGGTTACTCGATTGGGTGTTAAGTTTCTTGTCATTGGTGATGATTTCTGTTTTGGCAAAGGTCGAACAGGTAACTTTGCAATGCTACAAGAAGCGGGGGAAAAGTACGGCTTTAAAGTCGTAAGTACTCAAAGCTTTTGTTTACAGCAGTTACGAGTCAGCAGTACAGCAATTCGAGATGCATTGGCTCGTGATGATTTGCAGTCCGCACATGAGATGCTGGGAAGAGATTACAGCATCAGCGGTCGTGTTTCACATGGAAGAAAACTAGGTAGAACCATCGGGTTCCCTACGGCAAATATTCCTTTGAAACGCTGTGTTTCTCCGGTTTCCGGAGTCTATGTTGTTCAAGCGCTTGGCTTAGGAGATAAGCCGATTGGTGGTGTCGCTAACATTGGTCAACGACCGACGGTTAATGGTGTTCGCCAACAGTTAGAAGTACACTTATTCGACTTTCATGCTGATTTATATGGTAAACAGCTAGAAGTGAAACTTTTGCATAAACTTAGAGATGAGCAAAAGTTTGAGTCGTTTGAAGCACTTAAACAACAAATCGTATTGGATGCTGAAGCAGCAAGGGTGTGGCTGCGTCAGCTTAAGCGTTGAGCGGTTTATTCCACCGTTCAACATAATGTCTAATTTTCGCCCAATATAACGGAATTAAGAATCGATGAGTGAGTATAAAGATACCCTGAACTTACCTGAAACAGGGTTTCCAATGCGCGGCAACCTGGCCAATCGTGAGCCAGAAATGCTTAAGCGTTGGTACAAAGAAGATCTTTACGGTGAAATCCGTAAAGCGAAGAAAGGCAAAAAGTCATTCGTATTGCACGATGGCCCTCCTTACGCGAACGGTGACATTCACATTGGTCACGCACTAAACAAGATTCTTAAAGACATTATTATTAAATCCAAAACACTTTCAGGTTTTGACGCACCTTACATCCCAGGCTGGGACTGCCACGGTCTACCAATTGAATTGATGGTAGAGAAGAAAGTCGGCAAACCAGGTCAAAAAGTGACAGCAGCTGAGTTCCGCGAGAAATGTCGTGAGTACGCTGCAGGTCAGGTTGAAGGTCAAAAAGAGAGCTTCAAGCGTCTTGGCATCATGGGTGAGTGGGACAAGCCATACCGCACTATGGATTTCGCAACTGAAGCGAACATCATCCGTGCTCTTGGTAAGATCGCAAGCAAAGGTCACCTACTGAAAGGTTTTAAACCAGTTCACTGGTGTACAGACTGTGGCTCAGCACTGGCTGAAGCTGAAGTTGAGTACAAAGATAAAGTATCGCCATCTATCGACGTTCGTTTTAAAGCGGCTGACGAAGCGGCACTATTGTCTAAGTTTGAACTGACAGAAGGTCATGAAGGTCACGGTGACGTATCTATCGTTATCTGGACAACAACACCTTGGACACTGCCAGCAAACCGCGCAGTATGTCTACGTGATGATCTAGAGTACGTGCTTATCCAAACAGAAGGCGACAACGCTGAGCGTATCATCGTTGCTGCTGAGCTGGCGAAAGACGTAATGGATCGTGCGGGTATCGAGCACTTCCACAACCTTGGCTTTGCTAAAGGTGCGGATCTTGAGCTTTCTCAATTCCAACACCCATTCTACGATTTCACTGTACCGGCGATCCTTGGTGATCACGTTACGACTGATTCAGGTACTGGTGTTGTTCACACTGCACCTGGTCACGGTCAAGAAGACTTCGCGGTTGGTAACAAGTACAACCTAGAAGTAGCAAACCCAGTTGGCTCAAACGGCGTTTACCTACCAGATACAGAGCTATTTGCTGGTCAGCACGTATTTAAAGCGAACGATGCAGTAGTAGAAGTACTGAAAGAAAAAGGTGCACTACTACACCACCACGCTTACGAGCACAGCTACCCACACTGTTGGCGTCATAAGACTCCAATCATCTTCCGTGCTACGCCTCAATGGTTCGTTTCTATGGACCAAGCTGGCCTACGTGCTAAAGCACTAGAGTCAATCAAGAACGTAGAGTGGATGCCTGAGTGGGGGCAAAGCCGTATCGAAGGTATGATCGAAGGTCGCCCTGAGTGGTGTATCTCTCGTCAACGTACTTGGGGTGTGCCAATTGCTCTGTTTGTTCATAAAGAAACAGCAGAACTTCATCCAAACACGCTAGAGCTGATCGAGAAAGTCGCTAAGCTGGTTGAAGAGAAAGGCATCCAAGCATGGTGGGATGTAGATGCAGCTGAACTACTAGGTGCTGACGCTGACCAATACGAAAAAGTACTAGATACGCTAGACGTATGGTTCGATTCAGGTGTGACTCACTTCTCTGTGGTTGATGCTCGTGAAGAGTACAACGGCAACAGTGCAGACCTATACCTAGAAGGTTCTGACCAACACCGTGGTTGGTTCCAGTCTTCTCTAATTTCATCTATCGCGATGAAAGACGAAGCGCCTTACAAACAAGTACTGACACACGGTTTCGTGGTTGACGGTCACGGTCGTAAGATGTCGAAATCTATCGGTAACGTAGTTGCACCAAAAGACGTAACTAACAAGCTAGGTGCTGACATTCTTCGTCTATGGGTTGCTTCAACAGACTATACGGGTGAAGTTGCGGTTTCTGATGAAATCCTAAAACGCAGCGCAGATGCTTACCGTCGTATCCGTAACACAGCGCGTTTCTTCCTTGCTAACCTAAGCGGCTTCAATCCTGAAACAGACATCGTTCCTGTTGAAGAAATGGTTGCGCTAGATCGCTGGGCGGTTGGTCGTGCACTAGCTGCACAAGAAGAGATTGTTAAAGCATACGAAGAGTACAACACACACGGTGTGACTCAGCGTCTAATGCAATTCTGTTCAATCGAAATGGGCTCTTTCTACCTAGACGTTATTAAAGACCGTCAGTACACAGCAAAACGTGGCGGCAACGCTCAACGTAGCTGTCAGACTGCACTTTACTACATCGTAGAAGCGCTAGTTCGTTGGATGGCGCCAATCATGTCGTTCACTGCAGATGAAATCTGGAACGAAATGCCAGGTCAACGCGACAAGTTCGTATTCACTGGTGAGTGGTTCGATGGTCTATTCGGTCTTGCTGAAGGTGAAGAGCTGAACAACGAATTCTGGACTGAGCTCCAAGCGGTTCGTGGTGCAGTAAACAAACTTCTAGAAGATGCGCGTAAAGAGAAAACCATTGGTGGTGCACTACAAGCTGAAGTGACTCTATTTGCTGATGACGCACTCGCGGCGAAGATCAACAAACTTGAAGATGAACTGCGTTTTGTTCTACTAACATCTGCTGCGAAAGTTAAGCCACTAAGTGAGAAGACTGATGCAGCACAAACGACGGATATCGAAGGCTTGTTTGTTGAAGTAGCAGCAGCTGAAGGCGAGAAGTGTGACCGTTGTTGGCACCACACGCCAGACGTAGGCACAATCGAAGGTCACGAGAAGATCTGTGGTCGTTGTGTGTCGAACGTAGACGGCGAAGGTGAAGTACGTAAATTCGCGTAATTGCCTAGAACGACTGAACTTTTTTTAAAATTAACAGCCCCAGTATTTACTGGGGCTGTTTGTAGGTAAAGTAATGAGTGAAAAAGCACTGACGTTAAAGCAATCTGGAGTTCGCTGGCTGTGGTTAGCAATTCTGGTATTTATTGCAGATATTGGCATCAAATTGGTGGTGATGGACAACATGGGCTATGGATGGGCAAACCGAATTGAGGTGCTGCCATTCTTCAACCTACTTTATGTTCATAACTACGGTGCAGCATTCAGCTTCTTGAGCGATCAAGCGGGTTGGCAGCGCTGGTTGTTCACAGGTATCGCGTTTGTTGTGACAGGTCTTTTGACCTACTGGATGAGCAAGCTTCCAGCAAAGGAAAAATGGAACAACATCGCTTACGCACTGATTATTGGTGGTGCAGTGGGCAACGTGTTTGACCGTGTTGTTCATGGCTTTGTTGTTGATTACCTAGACTTCTTCTGGGGTAACTACCACTGGCCAGCATTCAACCTTGCAGATACAACTATCTGTATTGGTGCGGCAATGATCATTCTTGATGGCTTTCGCAAAAAGGACGCTGACAAGTAATCTTTTGCGATATATCGAATAACCCTAAGCGTCGTCCGTTGATTCGGACGACGCTTTTTATTATGTTGGAGCCCAATCCGCGTATCTTCGTACAATAAAAAGCAATCACAGCAGGTGATCAGATAGAGCGCAGGAAACCCAAGAACAAGGAAGCAGTAACGTGACAACAATAAATCAAGATTCAGCAGTAACGCTGCACTTCACCATTAAAATGCAAGATGGCTCTGTAGCGGACAGTACACATAATATGGGCAAACCTGCTAAGTTCGTTATGGGCGACGGTAGCTTGAGTGAGAACTTCGAGCAATGCTTACTGGGCTTACAAGTAGGCGAGCAAAAGGCAATTGAACTAAAAGCGGCGGACGCTTTTGGTATGCCAAACCCAGACCATATCCACTATATGGACCGCACTAAATTTGTTGGCGAAGCGGAAGTTGAAGTCGGCACAATCATGGCATTTAGCGGTCCTGATGGAATGGAAATTCCAGGCATTATCACTGAGATTGCTGGTGACTCAGTGACTGTGGACTTCAACCATCCACTCGCGGGACAAGACGTGACTTTCGAAGTCGAAATTTTGTCAGTAGAATAGCGAACCAAATAAAAGATAACTTCCATGAGCAATGAAATGAAAATCCTGTTAGCTAACCCACGTGGTTTCTGTGCTGGTGTTGACCGCGCGATTAGCATCGTAGAGCGTGCGCTAGAGATGTATCAGCCACCTATCTATGTTCGACATGAAGTGGTGCATAACCGTTTTGTGGTTGAAGGTCTAAAACAGCGTGGTGCTATCTTCGTTGAAGAACTGCACGAAGTTCCAGACAACCACATTGTGATTTTCTCCGCTCATGGTGTATCTCAAGCTGTTCGTCAAGAAGCGAAGTCTCGTGACCTAACGGTATTCGATGCGACCTGTCCACTGGTAACCAAAGTACATATGGAAGTGGCACGTGCAAGCCGTCGCAATATGGAAGTGGTACTGATCGGTCACGCTGGTCACCCAGAAGTGGAAGGCACAATGGGTCAGTATTCAAGTGATACAGGCGGCATGTACCTAGTGGAAACGCCAGCCGATGTTGAGAAGCTAAAAGCGATCGTGAAAGATCCATCGGATCTGCACTACGTGAGCCAAACGACACTGTCTGTTGATGAAACTGCTGACGTAATTGAAGAGCTACGCCGCGTATTCCCAGACATCCAAGGTCCTCGTAAAGATGACATCTGCTACGCGACGCAAAACCGTCAAGATGCCGTGCGTGAGCTTTCTGCTGATGTAGATGTGATGGTTGTTGTAGGTTCCAAGAATTCATCAAACTCAACGCGCTTAAAAGAACTGGCTGAAAAGCTAGGTACGCCAGGATACCTAACAGACTGCCCAGAAGACATCATGCCTGAATGGTTTGAAGGCAAAGTGAAAGTTGGTGTGACTGCTGGCGCATCTGCACCAGAAGAGCTGGTAAACCAAATCCTAGATCGCATCAAAGAGCTGGTTGGTGCAGAAGCGGTAGACGAAGTGCTTGGTCGTGAAGAGAACATGTTCTTCGAAGTGCCAAAAGAGCTACAAATTAAGCAAGTCGATTAAGACGAGTCAAACATCAAAAAGGCGACCACAAGGTCGCCTTTTTAATTGGGAATTTCTACACGAGTTATGCCAGAGTCTGAGCTTAGTGACTGATGCCTAGAAGTTCTTTGAGCACCTTTAAGTAACGGCGGCTCACTGGGATCTCAAAGCCTGTTTTGGTGATGATTTCAGCTAGGCCGTTTTCCAATAATCTAATCTCGCTGATGGCTTTGATACTCACCAGATACTGGCGATGACAACGCACCAGTGGCGTTTTTTCTTCCAAGGTTTTCAACGTTAACTGTGTACTGGCCGTTTGGTTGGTAGAGCGCACATGCACACCGCTAATATCGCTGTAAGCAGACTCAACTGTCTCGGTTGCCATGATCACAATGCGGTTGTGGCCAATGCATGGGATTTGATCAAGGCTATCAGGAGCAATGCTGGAGATTTGTTGCGTCAAAGCTGATTGGCTAACGACTTTATTTAAGCGTTTCACCGTCTTTGTTAAGCGGCATGGATCAACCGGTTTTAATAGATAGTCGAACGCATTGTCCTCAAAAGCTTGAATCGCATATTGGTCGTAAGCGGTAACAAATACCACGTAGGGCATGGTCTCTGGATCTAACATACCCAGTAGCTCGATGCCCGTCACCTGAGGCATTTGGATATCAAGGAACACCACATCGGGCTTGAGCTCATTGATCTTCTTAAGGCCCATAATGGCGTTTGATGCATCGCCTATTACTTCAATTTGGCCTGTTTCGTCCAATAGCTCTGCCAGCTCTTCACGAGCAAACTGTTCATCATCAATGACGAGGGCGGTTAACATCCAGCATTACCTTTTTATGCGTTTTTATTGCGCTTATCGCGATGAGGGAATGATAAAACTCATTTTAGTAAATTGGTGTTGTTGATAGTTAATTTTTAGCGCTGAATCACGTCCAAATTGATTAGAGAGGCGCTTATCGACAATTTCCATCCCCAAACCAGAATGATTCTCTTTTGGTGATTCATAGCTGCCTGCATTGTCTTCCACGGTAATAAGGTACCCTTGTGCATGAGGTTGGCTATAGATTTTTACTTTGCCGCCTTCCAACATAGTCGAGATGCCGTGTTTGATTGCATTTTCGACCAAAGGTTGCAGCGTAAAGCTTGGTAACTTGATATCCAGCAGTTCAGGTTCAATATCAATCTCAACTTCTAGGCGATCAGTAAAGCGTGCTTTTTCGATCGATAAGTAGGAATTCACATGTGCTAATTCTTCTTTCAGCGTCACGGTATTGATGTTCTGTTTTAAGTTACTACGGAAGAAGTGCGACAAGTTTTGGATCAGTTCTCGTGCTTTATCTGGATCACGACGCGTAATCGCACTGATGGTGTTTAGCGCGTTGAATAAGAAATGTGGGTTCACTTGCGCGTGCAGTAGTTTGATTTCTGCCTGAGCTAATAACGTTTGTTGCTGTTGGTAATCGCCATAAAGAATTTGACTCGAAAGAAGCTGAGCAATGCCTTCTGCCATTGACATATTTGCCGTCGAGAACAGCTTACGTTTTGGTTCGTAAAGCTTAATGGTGCCCACCACTTCTTTTCCTGCTCGTAGTGGAATTATCAGTGCGGAGCCCAGTTTACAGTCTTGTGCTAATGAACATTGGTAAGGGTGCTCACTGCCATCAAGGTAGATGATGTCGTTCTTCTCCATTGAGTCGAGCGTACTCTGCGATGAGATTGGAGTATTTGGCCTATGATGATCATCGCCGATGCCAACGAAAGCCAGAATCTTCTCTTGGTCAGTAATGGCGACTGCGCCTACTTTGGTTTCTTCATAAATGATGCGGGCGATCTTATCGGCATTTTCGCTGTTAAATCCGGTGCTGAGAATACCAACTGAGCGGTCGGCAATGCTTAATGCTCGGCGGGAAAAGGCGGCCGAGTACTTTTCAAAAATGGTTTTACGATCTTGCAGAATACTCATAAACAGAGCGGCACCAACGGAGTTAGCGATGATCATTGGGGCAGCAATCGCTGAAACGAGTTCATAGGCTTGGTTGAATGGTTTAGCGACAGCAAGCAGCAGCACCATCTGAACGATTTCTGCAACAAAAGTAATGCTGAATACTACGCTCGGGTTAAACAGCATTGCCCCTTTGTTACGCTTAATGAGGTAAACGTGGAGTAGCCCCCCAATGAGCCCTTCTGCTGTTGTGGAAATCGCACAAGCTAAGTCGGTAAAACCGCCTAAAGTATAACGATGAATCCCCCCAGTTAAGCCCACCGCAAAACCGACAACAGGACCGCCAAACAGTCCTCCCATCACCGCACCAATTGCACGCGTGTTTGCTATCGCGTCGTTGATCTGTAAACCGAAGTAGGTGCCTAGGATACAAAAACCAGAGAAAAGCACATAACAAATGAGTCGGTGACTTAAGCGAGAAGAAATGCTCAGTAAGGGAAGAATGATTGGCGTTTTACTCAGCATATAAGCCAGCACTAAGTAAACACACATTTGTTGCAAAAGGGAGATGATCAGTTCCATAGCGAACCTAACCTAGACATGATGTTGTTATTGTAAGTGAATTCATTCTTTAAAGAGAAAGAAAAAGAGCCTGCGATAGGCAGGCTCTTAGCGTTATCCAGATATTGATAATGAATCGGTTAGCAAGCGAAGGATTTCATTACGCCGTTTCTGAGACAGTGTCTGGTTTATCTTCATCTGCAAGATCTGTTTCGCCTTTGCCTTTCGAGATTTTGATAACGTAAGCCGCTGCAGCAAGAGCGAACAAAACGCCAGAGATTGTCGAGATTTGCATTGGTAGACCGAAGCCTAGCGTGCTGTTGTTCAAAATGAAAGTGACACACACGGTTGTCATGAAGACTGCTGGGATAGTCGTAATCCAATGCAGTTTGTTGTGACGTAGTAGGTAAGCCGACGCAGTCCAAAGCATCATTACTGCTGTTGTTTGGTTTGCGAAACCGAAGTAGCGCCAGATAATACCGAAGTCTACTTGAGTCAGAATGCCACCGATAACGAACAGTGGTAGAGCCATTAGAAGACGGTTACGTAGTGTTTTCTGTTCCATACCGAAGTATTCAGCAAGAATCAGACGGCTTGAGCGGAATGCGGTGTCACCCGATGTGATTGGCAGAATAACAACACCAAGGAAGGCAATCACACCACCGAATACACCCAGTAGACCGAATGAAGCGCTGTATACCACGTTACCAGGGCCACCGTTTTTCACTGCTTCTGCAAGGCCATCAAGCGTGCCGAAGAAAGACAGAGCGATAGCACACCAGATTAGCGCGATAACGCCTTCACCAATCATTGCACCGTAGAATACGAAGCGACCGTTCTTCTCATTTTCCATACAACGCGCCATCAGTGGAGACTGAGTTGCGTGGAAGCCAGAGATAGCACCACATGCGATAGTGATGAATAGTGCAGGCCATAGAGGCATATCGTTCGGGTTCAAGTTAGTCAGCATGTCGCTTACTTGGAAGTCACCCATCACAGTGTGTTCGCTAGAGAAAGCAATAGCAGTCATTAGACCTACAGACATGAAGATCAGTAGCGCGCCAAACAATGGGTAGAAGCGACCGATGATTTTGTCTACAGGAACAATTGTCGCGATGATGTAGTAAGCGAAAATCAACACAACCATGGTTGTCATGCTTACGCTAAAGCTAGTTTGGTCGTTGATTAGGTTTGTGATCATGCCTGCTGGCGCTGACACGAATACCACACCAACAAGAAGCAATAGGACAATGGCAAAGATGTTCATAAAGTGTTTTGCGCCATTGCCTAGGTAGCGACCCGTAATTGTTGGTACTGATGCACCGCCGTTACGAACAGAAAGCATGCCTGAGAAGTAATCGTGTACCGCACCTGCGAAGATACAGCCAACAACAATCCAAAGCATTGCAGCAGGACCGTATAGGGCACCCATGATTGGGCCAAAGATAGGACCAACACCTGCGATGTTCAGAAGCTGAACAAGGTAAACACGCTTGGTTGACATTGGAACGTAGTCAACGCCGTCCGTCTTAGTATGAGCTGGCGTTTGACGATTCTCATTGATGCCGAAAATCTTCTCAACGAAAGCACCGTAGATGAAGTATCCGCCGATGAGGGCTGCGACACAGGTTAGAAACCACATCATAGCAATTGTCCTTGGTTTGTTAGGTAGGGTAATTTTTTAAGCTCAGGATGTATGGTATTCATCTCTTTTGTTAAGCGCATTCGCTCTATGGATGAGTGGTCGAATAGAGAAGCGAGTGGTCGATATAACGGTTAAGTGGTTTTATCGTTTGCCTAGTGGTCGTGCGTAGGGCTGAGTGGTTCTATTAACCATTAAGCGGTGGTTATCAAAGGTGAGCGGCGAGTTCGAGAGTTAAGTGGTGAAATCAACAGATAAGCGGCAAAGCACAGGCTTTAGTGGTAAGCTTGTTTTGAAAACAATTAGTTAAGGAAGAATGATGAAAAAGGCAACGTTAGGCTTGGCGCTGGCTTTACTAGCAGGGTGTGCGGCAACAACGGAAGAACTGGCGCAGTCCGGAGATTGGTACCAGATCGGTTATCAAGATGGTGTCGCTGGGCATACCTCTCGTACCATGAAAGAACTTCGCTCGTTAGGAAATGTAAAGCAAGGCGATTATGACCAAGGTTACCTTGAAGGGGTGACTGAATATTGTAATCCTGATTTTGCTTACCAAATGGGCTTATCTGGTCAGTATTATGAAGGTGTATGTGAGGGAACGCCTGGGGCACAAAAATTCCGTATGGAATGGCAACGTGGCTGGAACGAATACAGCAACTAGATCTGTTTCATAATCAAGACTGTGGTTTTGCTTGTTGATCTTCTGACATTTGAATTTTATTGCTTTGCTGTACTTATGGCTTGAGATTCAATCAGAAGTGAAATGAAAACATGAAGAAGTATTTTTTGGTCGCATTAGCATTGTTGCCCTTAACGGTCGGTGCGACCAACGTGTTGAAAGAGTCGATTAAGATGAAGCGTAAATACGATCACGATAAGCATCGTATTACCAATACCATCAACAATACCAAGCGTAATATTAAAGAAGTCACTGACGGTACTTATGTCGAGAACCAAGTGAAGCGAGAAGTAAACCAAACCACTCGCAAGTACACCAATAAAGTAGAGAACGTTAAGAACATAACGAACCCTGATCACATCAAACGTAAAGCAAATGACAAGCTTAACCAAGAGTTTGATGAATGGTTGTATGAAGACTAAATCTTGATATCTAAAACAAAAAAGGAGACTACGAGGTCTCCTTTTTGTTTGTCTTCTATCGACAGATTTGAACTACGGGACTCGAGATTTATTTAGGCTGGTGGTTTTCCACTGCTTTGCGTAAGAAGCCGTCTTGGTGGTGCAGGTGAGCACGAGCAGATTCAATATCAAGATCGGTCAGGATCATTAAGATCGCCAGTTTCACCTCATAACCAGTTTGTTTAAGTACGTCGGTAGCTTGTTCTTTGCTGCAATCGGTCGCTTGCATCACAATACGTGCGGCGCGTGCAACGAGCTTATTGTTGGTTGCTTTCACATCGACCATTAAGTTTTGATAACTCTTACCCAAACGGATCATGCTGGCAGTAGTCAGCATGTTCAGGACCAGTTTCTGCGCCGTACCTGATTTCAAACGTGTTGAGCCAGTCAATGCTTCAGGGCCTACAACAGGGCTAATTGCGACGTCGGCAATGTCGGCGATTGGAGAATCTGGATTACAAGATAGTGCAATCGTGGTTGCACCGATCTCGTTGGCGTACTCCAAACCACCAATGACATAAGGCGTTCGGCCACTTGCAGCGATACCTACGACCACATCGAGATTTGTGAATTTGATATCTTTTAGGTCTTGCTCACCTAAAGCCGGCGAATCTTCCGCACCTTCTTTTGCTTTTAGAATCGCCTCTGGGCCACCTGCAATCAGACCGACCACCATCTTGTCAGATACGCCAAATGTTGGCGGACATTCCGATGCATCAAGCACACCTAAACGGCCACTGGTGCCAGCGCCTATATAAACCAGACGACCGCCGACTTTAAACGCGTCGGTGATCTTATCCACCGCGAGTGCGATTTCGGGTAAAACCTTCTCAACCGCAAGTGGTACGAGCTTATCTTGCTGATTAAGTCGCTGAACAATGTCCAGAGAGGGCAGTAAATCGATGTCCATCGTATCTGGGTTACGACCTTCTGATACTAGGTGGGCAAGAGCAGCAATAAGCGCGTCATTTGTCATAGTGGTTTAAGCCTTTTGAATACTGATTTCGATTTATTTTGTCGCTGTGTCTGGCACAACGCATTTAGTTTTTAGGATGGAGCACACCCAGCGAAGCAAGACGGCTCGCACCAGTCACTTCAGGTAAGTTGCTCGGCAGCCCGTCAATATGTCGCTGAGCAAGCCAAGCAAACGCCATGGCTTCCATGTAATCGCCATCGACACCTTTATCATCCGTTGTTGCGACTTGCCACTGCGGCAGAAGTTCCGCTAAACGTTGCATCAGTAGAGGGTTTCTCGCCCCTCCGCCACACACCAACAGCTGTGGCTGCTGACCATACGTGAATTTCTCCACTTCGTTTGTAATGGTCTTCGCCGAGTATTCACACAGCGTGCGTTGTACATCTTGTGCTGAGATATTGTGGTTGGCTAACTGATGATGCAGCCAATCGATATTGAACAGCTCTCGACCAGTGCTCTTAGGCGCCGACATGGCGAGGTAAGGCTCTGCTAAGAGTTGAGTTAGTAGTGTTGCATCGGTGTTGCCTTGCAGAGCAAATCGCGCGTCTTTGTCGAAGCCTTGTCCTGTGTGCTGTTCACACCATGCATCCATCAACATGTTGCCTGGGCCAGTATCGTAGCCGATCACTGCTTGGTCAGGATGCAGTACCGAGATATTGGCAATTCCACCGATGTTAAGCACCACGGTGGTGGAATCTTGCATGGCAAAAATACTTTTATGGAAGGCAGGGACGAGCGGTGCACCTTGGCCACCTAACGCCATGTCTTTACGACGAAAATCTGCCACGGTATCAATGCCAGTTTTGACTGCAATGATGTTGGCATCACCCAGTTGGGTGGTGAAGGGCTGTTCGCCAGTCGGCTGATGGAACACGGTTTGACCATGATTACCAATGGCTCGGATTTGCTCTGCGGAATAGCCGGATTTATCCAGTAGCTGTAAAACCGCATCGGCAAACAGATGGCCAAGTTGGTGGTCGAGCTCACCAATGGCTTTTAGATTCGTGTCTTGCCCAGTGCAAACCGACAAAAGCGTCTGCTTAATATGAGCAGGCATTGGGTAATCATCGTGTGCGAGCAAGCGAACACGGTTATCTTCAATTTCAACCAGTGCGGTATCTACACCGTCCATACTGGTTCCAGACATCACACCGATATACAGTTTGTTAAGATTCACAGCCAATTCCGTCAATTCTTCGATTCACTTATTGTAAAGCAATTCTGAAGCGAATAACCTCATCGAATACGAGATATTCAGCCGATTTTGAGGAGAAAAAATGGGACCGTTATGGGTTGATGTTGCAGGCTATGAACTGACTGCAGAAGACAGAGAAATTTTGGAGCATCCAACGGTTGGTGGTTTGATTTTATTTACGCGTAACTACCACGACAGCAAGCAGCTTCAAGCTCTTACCCAATCTATCCGAGAAGCGGCGAAACGTCCGATTTTGATTGGTGTTGACCAAGAGGGCGGACGCGTTCAGCGTTTCCGTGAAGGCTTTTCATTGATTCCTGCGGCAGACGAATACGCCAAACACCAAAACAGTGAAGATCTGGCCCGCATGGGCGGTTGGTTGATGGCTGCTGAGCTGATTGTTCATGATATCGACCTAAGCTTCGCGCCAGTGTTGGATAAAGGTCACCAATGTAAAGCGATTGGCAGCCGTGCTTTTGGTGAGGATTTAGACACTATTTTGCGTCACAGCACTGCTTATATGCAGGGTATGAAGAGTGTCGGTATGGCGACGACGGGCAAACATTTCCCGGGTCATGGTGGTGTGATTGCTGATTCACACTTAGAGACACCATATGACGAGCGTAGTGATATCTTTGAGCAAGACATGGCTATCTTCAAAGCACAAATTGATGCTGGCATCTTAGACGCGATGATGCCTGCTCACGTCATTTTCTCAAATTATGATGACCAACCTGCTAGCGGCTCTGAGTATTGGCTTAAACAAATCCTGCGCCAGCAACTTGGTTTTAAAGGTTTGATCTTCTCTGATGATTTGACCATGGAAGGTGCCGCAATTATGGGTGGTCCTGCCGAACGTGGCGCACAAGCATTAAACGCTGGCTGCGATATGCTGCTGGTTTGCAACAAGCGCGATGCGCAAGTTGAGGTGCTTGATAATCTACCCATCACTTCTGTTCCTCTCGCTGGTGCCTTGTTGAAGAAACAGAGCTTTTCTCTAAGCGAGCTAAAACGTTCGCAAGAGTGGAAAGACGCCTCTGAAGCTATGAAGCGATTGGTTGGCTAGCCATCTCACCCCTGAATAATGGTTTGTTCAGGGTGAGACGTAAACTTTCTAAAACATCCATTTAAAGCCGAAGTGCTCTGCATTTCGGCTTTTTCTTTTAATGTAAATTTAAATTTACACTGGATGTTTTTTATTGTGTACGGTTGTAATTCTTTTTTAGCCTGTTATCTTGTCCGTAAAGCTTAGTTTTCTCACCAAGGAATTGGTTGGGTGTAAAAAATAATATACAGGTCAAGGTTATGCAAAGAAGTGAATTGAGCAACATTAACATCTGCGAAGAACAAGTTCTTATCACGCCTGAGGAGCTAAAAGTTAAGCTTCCTCTAAGTGAAAAGGCCCGTCGTTTTATCCAAGATTCTCGTCAAACCATCGCTGATATCATTCACAAAAAAGATCATCGTCTACTCGTTGTATGTGGACCATGTTCTATCCATGACGTAGACGCTGCGAAGGATTACGCCAAGCGTTTAAAAGCACTTTCAGAACAACTAAGCGACCAACTGTATATTGTTATGCGTGTTTACTTTGAGAAGCCTCGAACCACGGTTGGTTGGAAAGGCTTGATCAATGACCCACACCTAGACGGCAGCTTCGACATTGAACATGGCCTGCATGTTGGTCGTGAACTGTTGGTTGAACTCGCTGAGATGGATATTCCGCTGGCAACAGAAGCTCTTGACCCAATTAGCCCACAATACTTGGCAGATACGTTTAGTTGGGCAGCGATCGGCGCTCGTACGACTGAGTCACAAACACACCGTGAGATGGCAAGTGGTCTCTCAATGCCTATCGGCTTTAAGAATGGTACGGACGGTAGCTTGGCAACGGCGATCAACGCAATGCAAGCGGCTTCTTCTAGCCACCGTTTCATGGGTATTAACCGTGAAGGTCAAGTAGCGCTTCTGACTACGCAAGGCAACCCGAATGGTCATGTGATTCTTCGTGGTGGTAAGCAGACCAATTACGACTCAGTATCCGTTACTGAGTGTGAGCAAGAGATGGCGAAGTCCAACCTTGATGCGTCCTTGATGGTGGATTGTAGCCATGCGAACTCACGTAAAGATTACCGCCGTCAGCCGTTAGTTGCAGAAGACGTGATTCACCAGATTCGAGAAGGCAACACGTCGATCATTGGCCTGATGATTGAAAGTCATATTAATGAAGGTAATCAATCTTCAGACCTTACTCTCGAAGAGATGAAATACGGTGTTTCAATTACCGACGCGTGTATCAATTGGGATTCAACTGAGGCACTATTACGTCATGCACACGAAGAGCTGGTGCCTTTCTTAGAGAATCGCCTTAAAGGCTAAAACGGAACTTATTTAAGGAACATCAATGGCAGTTGAACTTAACGCATTGCGCGATCAGATTGATGCAGTCGACAAGCAAATGCTAGAGCTACTCTCTCAGCGTTTAGCGCTAGTAGAGAAAGTGGGTGAAGTAAAAAGCGAACACGGTTTGCCAATTTACGCCCCAGATCGTGAGGCGGCAATGCTGGCATCACGACGAGCTGAAGCTGAAAAAATGGGGATCCCTCCACAGCTGATAGAAGACATTCTTCGTCGAACAATGCGTGAGTCTTATGCCAGCGAGAAAGATTCCGGTTTTAAGTGTTTGAACCCAGAATTGCGCTCAGTCGTTATTATTGGTGGTAATGGCCAGTTAGGTGGTTTGTTCGGACGTATGTTCAAACTGTCTGGATACCAAGTGAAAGTCTTGGGCAGTAAAGACTGGGAGCACGCTGACGAAATCTTAAAAGACGCTGGCCTGGTGGTCGTGACTGTGCCAATCCATTTAACTGAAGGTGTGATTGAAAAGCTCGGTAACCTGCCACAAGATTGCATTCTTTGTGATCTGACTTCTATCAAGTCCAAGCCACTGCAAGCAATGTTAAATGTACACTCTGGCCCGGTTGTTGGTCTCCATCCAATGTTTGGTCCTGATGTGCCAAGCTTAGCGAAACAGGTGATTGTGTACTGCGATGGTCGTGAGAATGAGCAATACCAATGGCTACTGCAACAGTTTGGTATTTGGGGCGCAAGCTTGTGCCAGATCGATGCGCAAGAGCACGATCATGGTATGACTTTGATTCAGGCGCTACGTCACTTTACTTCCTTCGCTTACGGTATGCACCTAAGCAAAGAAAACCCTAATATTGAACAATTGTTAAAGCTGAGCTCGCCAATTTACCGCTTGGAGCTAGCGATGGTAGGGCGTCTGTTTGGTCAAGACCCAAATCTATACGGTGACATCATTCTTTCATCACAAGAAAACATCGATATGATTAAGCGTTTCCACCAACGCTTTGGTGAAGCTTTGTCTGTTTTAGACAGTAAAGACAAGGCTGAGTTTGTCGAAAGCTTCGAGCAAGTGAGCGATTGGTTTGGTGAGTACTCTCAGCAATTCATGAACGAGAGTCAGAACCTACTTAAGCAAGCGAACGATAATATCCATCGTGGCTAATTCCCTATTTTAGATGCAAAAAGAGCAGCACATTGGCTGCTCTTTTTTGTTTGAAAATAATCAGTTGGTCGATGTACCACTGTTGTCTTCACTTGATACCGTGCTAATACTCGTATCTCGGTATGGCGAATTGGTTAGATTGATTTGCAGACGAACCACGTTATCGATCAACTGAACCAGAGGACCCCATTTTACCATCTTTTCTTTCTCGAACACGGAGTTAAAGTTCTCTGGTGTCCAATCCATTAAGTAGCGCGGGTTTAGCGTACGCCCAAGAAAGCGTACTTCGTAATGAAGGTGTGGCCCAGTCGAGTTACCTGAATTACCACATTTCGCTATTACATCGCCTTTACTGACAAACTGGCCATTTTTCACGCTGAATTTGTTCAGATGAGCGAATGAGCTTGAGAAACCAAATGAATGACGGAGCGTAAGGTAGTTACCGTATCCACGATTACTTGGTCGCACCGTTTCTACCACACCATCCGCTGGGGCTAAGATTTCTTCGCCGCGTTTACATGTAAGGTCGATGCCTGTATGCACATGACGTTTGCCAGAAATAGGGTTAATCCGACTGCCATAAGGGGAGGAGATACGTTGGTAAGTCATCGGACTGTCGTTTGGAATTAAACGGAACATCGTTGCGCGCACTGCTGAATCAATGGCTGCGGCATCAATACGCTCTTCTAGGGCAACGTTGTACTCTTCGCTTTCAAGCTCTTCGTCAGCGAGACCGAGAACCGACTCCACATCATATACACGCTTACCTAGCAATTGAATCTGATTGTTTTTGTCAGTTAAAGATTGAGAAAGAGAGTGGTTCGTATCAAGTTGTTCTTCATACAGTGCCGTGATCTCCGCTTTTTCACCTTCCAGCTTTGCGATGGTTTGGTTTAGCGTCTCTTGATTGTATGTTTGTTGTTGATTCAAATACCAAGCGCTACCAACGACGGCAGGCAAAGCGATGACTGACACACATACTGCAAGGATCGAAAGGCGACCCACATAAAATTGCTGATTCCCATCTTTTGTTGGGATCTGCATGATGATTTTTTTAGACATAGTTATTGTTACTAAAGCAGGCGTTCAATTTATTCTTCCCCCAAATCAGAAAGGTATTCTAACTCTCGATTCAGCAGCTCGTTATTGCCTACGTTTAACTCTATAAATCGTTTTAATTGGCTAATACTGTCGATGTCTATGTTGATGATCTTCAGCCGGATCTCGTTACTTGCAACAGCGATGATATCAGCGGTTAACTGCATCACCTGTTCTGATTGAGCGAACGAGAATGCGACTTCTACCGGTAGTGACGACTCAAGTGAGTTTGCATTTTCAGCTCTTAACAATAAACCATGTAATGAGAGATCTTGAATCGTGGCTTGTAGTGCCAAGTCACTTTGTTCCACTAAAGCAGAAACTTGGTAGATGATGCGTGAAAAGCGTCGTCTCTCCGTCATAGAGCTTTCTCATATAGTCGTCGAATCTGTCGATGACTATATCAAATAGAACAAAAATTGTTCAATTGTTGTTCTTAAAATGTCGAGGTAGCACAGAGTTACGATTGCTAAAGGTCAAGCTCTTAATTGAAAAAATGCCAATCTGAGCCATTTATGCAACACATATAACAAAGGCCGCTATGATAGCGACCTTTGTACGAATTACAAGCAAAGGTGAGTGTAAGGTGATATACCGCACACTCATCTTATAAACGAAATTACTTCGATACGCGCTTGTATTTGATACGGTGTGGTTCAGCGGCTTCAGGACCAAGCGTCTTCTTCAGCCATTCCATATACTCGTTGTAGTTACCTTCGTAGAAGTTAACTTGGCCTTCATCGCGGTAGTCGATGATGTGCGTTGCGATACGGTCTAGGAACCAACGGTCGTGCGAGATAACCATGGCACAACCAGGGAACTCAAGCAGCGCTTCTTCAAGTGCACGTAGTGTTTCAACGTCAAGGTCGTTGGTTGGCTCATCGAGTAGTAGTACGTTACCGCCGGCTTTAAGCAGTTTAGCAAGGTGCACACGGTTACGCTCACCACCAGAAAGCTCGCCGATAACTTTCTGTTGATCTGAGCCTTTGAAGTTAAAGCGAGAACAGTAAGCACGTGCAGGGATTTCGAAGTTGTTGATCTTGATGATGTCAGCGCCTTCTGAGATCTCTTGGAATACCGTGTTTTTATCGTTCATTGAATCACGGAACTGCTCAACAGAAGCCAGTTTCACAGTGTCACCCAGTTCAATCGTACCCGAATCAGGTTGTTCAGTACCGCTTAGCATCTTGAATAGGGTTGATTTACCCGCACCGTTGGCACCGATGATACCCACGATGGCACCCTTAGGCATGCTGAATGATAGATCATCGATAAGAACGCGACCGTCGAATGACTTAGTCAGGTTGTTCACTTCGATAACTTTATCACCTAGACGCTCACCTGGCGGGATGAACAGCTCGTTAGTTTCGTTACGTTTTTGGTGGTCAGTGTTTTGTAGCTCTTCAAAGCGCGCCATACGTGCTTTAGATTTCGCTTGGCGACCTTTAGGGTTTTGACGAACCCATTCAAGTTCTTTCTCGATGGTCTTTTGACGAGCTTTTTCTTGCGACGCTTCTTGTTGTAGGCGCGCATCTTTTTGCTCTAGCCAAGAGGTGTAGTTACCTTCCCATGGAATACCTTCACCACGGTCAAGTTCTAGGATCCAACCCGCTGCGTTATCTAGGAAGTAACGGTCGTGGGTAATCGCAACTACAGTACCAGTGTAATCAACTAGGAAGCGTTCTAGCCATGCAACAGACTCAGCATCCAAGTGGTTGGTTGGTTCGTCGAGCAGTAGCATGTCTGGTTTTTCTAAAAGAAGACGACAGATAGCCACACGGCGACGCTCACCACCGGATAGGTGTTGGATTTTTTGATCCCATTCAGGAAGACGAAGTGCATCAGCAGCACGTTCTAGCGCGTTGTCTAGGTTGTGACCATCTTTCGCTTGAATTAGCGCTTCTAGTTCACCCTGTTCTTTTGCTAGAGCATCAAAATCGGCATCTGGTTCTGCATACGCTGCATATACCGCATCCAAGCGCTTAAGTGCGCCAGCAACATCTGCAACAGCTTCTTCAACGATTTCACGAACGGTTTTTGACTCGTCCAGAACGGGCTCCTGCGGTAGGTAACCTACGTTTAGGCCCGGTTGTGGGCGTGCTTCACCATCGATATCGGTATCGATACCCGCCATGATACGTAGCAGCGTAGATTTACCCGCACCGTTCAGACCTAGAACACCGATTTTTGCACCAGGGAAGAAGCTTAGAGAGATGTCTTTAAGAATTTGACGCTTAGGTGGCACAATTTTGCTCACCCGCGACATGGTATATACGTATTCAGCCATTGCCGATCGTTCCTAAATTAACTGTCATTCAAAGGCTCTATTTTATACCAACTCCTTCAGTTTTGTTACCGCATTGCAAGAAATTAGCATCTTGTGTGATTTCTTCTTCATCGCTGACCGGAAACTCTCAACTTTAGGGTATACACTTTTCTTGTTCGTCTTTAAATCAAAGCCAACAGTTCATTTAGTTGGATGAATTGATGGGAATCTATTTGTCTTAAAGGGTTCTAAAGTTTTACGAGTACAACATTTATTACATCAAGTCGCTTTACAATAAGCACTTATTACGGTGTAAATAGATGCATATGCTTTATTGCTTACTACGTTTGTATTCACCAGTGGTAAAGCATGAAGAGAGAAACGTCTGGGGAAAATGACGCACATGAAATTCAACGTAACTGAATTGGCTAAAAGAGTATGCTACGCAGCCGCTTTATGTGCGGTAAGCGTGTCGGCAAACGCGACGCTGAGCCTAGAAAAGCAGCGTCAAGTCTATGAGCAGGCACAAAATTTATTAGACAAGAATGACATTGATGGCTACTTGTCTATTCGTTCCAAAATCGCTGATTATCCACTCACTCCTTATGTGGACTATCGGGTATTTCTGAGGCAATTATCGAGCAAGTCACCACAACAGGTAGATGCGTTTATTAGTGAACATGAAGCTTTTCCATTCTCACGTCGTATTCGCGCCCCGTATCTAGATAACCTTTATCGCCAGAAAGATTGGAAAACCATTACCGAGTTCCAGAAAGTTGAGCCAAGTGGTGAGCGTTATCAGTGTATTTTTTATGTCGCTCAATTAGAACAGGGTAAACAAGTTGCTGCCTTTAAAGGCGCAGAGCATATGTGGCTGCGCGGCAAGAGTATTGCTGATGAATGTGACCCACTGTTCTCTGCATGGGACAAAGCGGGTGAACGTACAGATGACATGATTTTACAACGCATGTTATTAGCATTTGATGCGCGTAATGGCGGGCTAATGGCCTATCTGCAAAAGTTGCCTACATCGGCCAAAGCTCAGCAGCAAGCCAAAGCGATGAAGGCATTGTTCGATAAGCCTGAAAATGTGGCGGAGTTTGCCAAGAAGCAACAAGCGAATGACTTTAATCGAACTCAAGCAGAATTCGCATTAGAGAAACTGGCTCGAAAAAACACCAAGCAAGCGCAAGATGCTTATGCGACCGTAGTGAAAGGGCAAAAGTTCTCTCCAGAAAAGGCTCAAGCACTGGCGGATTACATTGCGATTCGTTTGATTCGTACTGAATCAGATTCATTGGCGAAGTGGCGCGATGACAAAACAAAAACCAGTAAAAACCTACCTCTGATTGAAAGTCGTATTCGTTTATCGATTCAAAATGGCGACTGGCAAGGGGTAAAAAAATGGATCGCAGTGCTTAATGATGAAGAGCAAGCATCACTTCGGTGGCAATACTGGTTAGGGCGCAGTGAAATCGCATTGGGTGATGAAGTCGCAGGTAAGCAACGTTTAGCAAAACAGACTGGCCAGCGTAACTTTTACAGTGTGGCCGCAGCGAATGCGATTGGTCAATCGATCAAGTATCCATCAAGCTCTGTTAAGCTCGATAAGACAGCTATTCAGCCATATCAAAAATCGCTGCTTCGTATTGAAGAGCTGATAGCAACCGACAAGATCGCTGCGGCGAAGAGTGAATGGACACATTTGCTCCGTCGTGTTGGTAAAGAGGAGAAAACGCAACTTGCCGCTTTTGCCGCGTCTAAGCATTGGCATAACTTGACGGTTATTGCGAGTATTCAAGCTCAGATGTGGGATAACATTCCGTTGCGATTCCCTGTCGCGCATCGCTGGTGGTTTAACTTTTACGCTGAGAAACACAATATCGACCCAATCACAATGATGTCTTTGGCGAGACAAGAGAGTGCACTTGATTCTGAAGCGCGCTCTCCGGTTGGAGCTCGTGGTCTGATGCAGATTATGCCAGCGACGGCTAAGTACACGGCAAACAAGTACAAGCTGAAATATCAAGGTACGCAAGATCTCTACAATGTAGGTAAGAACATTGAAATTGGTAGCCATTACTTACAAGGCTTAATGGAAGATTACGATAATAATCGTATTTTTTCGCTCGCTGCTTATAATGCAGGGCCTAACCGAGTAAAAATGTGGCGAGAGCGAACTCAAGGAAAAGTGGATGCTTATTCCTTTATAGAGGCGATTTCATTTAAAGAGACGCGTGGGTATGTACAGAACATTTTGATGTTCGAAACGTACTACCGCGACCTTTTAGGTGTCGACGGTTCGTTCTTGACCCAAGAAGAGATCAATACCAAGTATTGAGTGAGGTAACTTGATGTCACATGAACCTGAGTACAAAGACTGGCAACAGATTGTCGAGTTAATCTGTTCAAGTGTGGACAATCAGCAACACGAAATGTTGTTGACCATGCTAATGACACCGGATGAGCGAGAGTCACTGACCGCACGTGTTAATATTCTCAACGAGTTGCTAAAAGGTGAGCTCTCACAGCGTCAAATCAGTCAAATGCTTGGGGTTGGTATTGCGACAATTACCCGTGGCTCTAACGAGTTAAAGTCAAAGTCCGATGTCGACAAAGACAAACTTAAGACATTATTAGAGCAGGGCGCTCAATAATCTTTGAGTTACGGACAGCAAAAAGGGCGGAATATCCGCCCTTTTTAATACGTATGTACCGTCCTAAATAAGGTT
>NZ_MDAW01000104.1:0-56312 GCF_002875385.1 Vibrio sp. 10N.222.52.B12
AACTTTACGGGGTCACTTCATTGAGCGGGGCTTTTTTTGCGGCCTCAAACAGAGGAGCTATTTGAGACTGGTTTCCCTGTGGCAATTCGCGCAACAGTATACTTCTTTGATACCTTTGCACTTTTCCCAGAAAGTTCTGCGTCGACGATGCAGGTGGATCTGGCTACAACAAGGTTTCGATAGTATTTGTTTATCTTTACTCATTAGTCTTCAATTAAAGGCAGTGATTCCATCACTTTTTCTATTGCTTCTTGAGAGTGTGAGTACAGACCGAACTCTGGAGCAGATACCCAACCGTTTTGTTCAACGCTTGAGTTGATGCCGATGTAGAAGTCGCCAAACTCTCGGTTTACGTTACGGTGGCGAGTCTTGTAATCAGAATCTGCGCCAGTTTCTTCTAGAATCAGAGTTTCGCGGTTTGCTGCGCTATCTAGAGAGACTGTCCAGTTACCTGGTGTGTAGAAGCCTTCTGGTTTGATAGACTCATACTCGTAAACATCGCTTGCGTATTCAAACTTACCCGCTGCGTAGAATAGCTCTGTTTCCTCTTCTGCAACGGTCTCGCTCTCTACCGTCATATCAAATTCAACCTTACCGTTTGCGACCTTTTCGCTCACTGGTAGTGCTTGTGCGAAAGGTGCATCCGTCGAATCCAACCAGAATAACTCGTCACCATCGATTTTCACTAGGATTTGGTCGCCACGCGCGGTTTTGTTTTGGTAAAGCATTTCATACTCAGAACCTTCGTCGTCGTATAATTTGCCATCTTTGATCTCTACATCCCAACAATCTTTGTTTTGGTAAGCCGCGTAGCTTGGTAGCTTGTCCAGTTTTGCCAAAATCGCGTATGGGTCGTACTCTGATTCCCAAGAGTTGCTTAGGTTATCACTGATGTTTGCCGAATACTCTTCGCCTTGATCATCATCGTTTGAACCCCAACACCATAGTAGGCCTTCGGCATCTTTCATAAGAATCGCATGGCCAATTTCGCCATCGTTGCGTGCAAAGCTGCCCATTTTTGCCGCTTTACCGTTAAAATGGTCGATAGTGAAGCCTAGTGTTGGTACGACTGGTGGTGGTGTAGTGCCTTCTTTTACTTCTGGTAGTTTAAAGGTTACACGAGCTTCACCATCTTCGTTGTCTTCTACACTAACGGTAAATGTTTGACCTGCAGCGTAAGCTTTTTCTGGTGTACCTTCGACAGTGATGATTGCGTTGTCGTTTTCATTGATAGACAAGCCTTCGATAGAGATCGACTCCGCTGAATACTCTTCTAGTTGGCCATCTTCGTCTTTGAACAGACCAGAAATGTCTAGAGTTTGCTCAAAAGCTTCACCTTGCTGCAGTTGCCAGTCATCAACGATGCTTTGAAGGCGTTTTTGCTCTGCTTCAATGACGATTGGCGCTTGGTTAGCGGTTTCGATATCCAATTCGAATACTGTGCTTACAGTAGCTAGTGTTTTTCCAGAAGAGTCTTTATCTTCTGCTGTAAGGATGATTTCAAACTCGCCCGCTTTGGTGACTTCAGTTGTTGGTGAAAGAATCAGTTGTTCACCTACAATGCTAACTTCGATACCTGTGCCAGTAAGGTTGTGAGTCAGTTTCGGTGTTACTAAGTTTTGGTCTTTGTCTTTGAATAGACCTTCAATGTTTAGTTCAACACCATCGAAGCCTGCGCCTTTTACGATTTCTGGTAAGTTATCTAGCTTATCTTCGGCTGCTTCTTCAACGTTTTCGCTGACAACAAGCTTGTTGTTGACTACGGTTTCTGGCGCTAGGTTTTCGCTTTCTGGTGTGCTGTCAGTGATCACTGGGCGTAGGTTTGGATCATTGATATCTGCACCAGACTCCACCAGACGGTCTACTTCTTGATCAGCTGCTTGCGCGAATTCAGTCGCTTTTTTCTCGTAGTTCGCAGGGTTTTGCGCTTTAGATTCAGTCAGAATCTGAGCGGTTTTATGTAGTTCGGCACTTTTATCTACGCCCGAAACGAAGTCACTGTACAGATCGATAGGTGCTTCTTCTGTACCACCAAGTGCTTGGTTTACTTTTGCTGCCGCTTCTTCTTCTGTTAGCGAGCTGTTGTTTGCCATCTCAATCGCGACAAGGTCTGTGATTGGTGAGATAACGTTAGACGAGTTTGGTGCGCGGAAAACCAGTTCGTGAGCCATCGCTTGGCTTGGGTGATCCATATCTACAGTGTAGGTACCTGCGTAAGTCGGATCTAAAGCGATTAGCTGTTTCTGTTTCGCACCGTTCGGTGTGATGGTTTGTAGAGCCAGAGTTGTTTCTGGTTTTGCTTTGATTTTAAGCTGACCTTTCTCATCGGTTAGACCAAGGAATGTATCATTGGTGTCCCATTGGCCATTGTTGTTCAGATCTTCAAACACAACTGCATTTTTGAAGTAGCCATCAAAGCCTGTGATCACTACACCAGCATTACCGCCGTTTGAACTACTATCTGAACCACCACAACCTGTTAGCGCGATAGCCACTGACGCTGCTAGTAAACTCACCTTATTCATTGTTTTTAATCCTTGTTTCGTTTCCGAATGAGAAAGTCGCTTTTTATTGTTTTATCTCCAAATCTCACTAGTGAGATTGGAAAAGCTGCGCATTTTGGATCGATTTTGGAAGCAGCTTCAAGATACGAAAAACCGCAAAAAAACCGTAAAAAAACTTTGAATATTTTTTTGTTGAGTAGATTAGTTGTTTAAATTATCAATAGTGGTGCTGGTTATGGAATACAACGACTTATTTTGAGTTTTTAGTTAATTTTTGATTGGTTTTCGTACCAAGAGGATCGTGATAAATCATATTGAGCTTAAGTTCTTCAACTTCACTGGCGTACTTAGGTAAGGGACGTAAAATGTAGCTGTAAGCTTCCCCATGAAGAAAGACGTCATTGGCATGGTAATCATTGTTGAAGTAAACAAAGGCATACGCGGACGGTATTGGTGCAGTGGCACAATGGGTGTTGTTGGAATAAGACACGATATCATTGAACATGCCTTCGCCCGCGACAATTGAAGCGTCCCAAAATTGGCACATTTCATGACTGAAGAAGTCGCTATTGGGTGCACTTATGTTGAGGTCGGAGTCGAAACCATCGTAATACTCATCACCTTGAGCAAACCGTCTATCAAAAATGTAGTTGTTGGCGAGTGTATGGCGATAACCCCCTTCAGTCGGGATGAGCAAATCAAACAGTGTGAAGTGCTCAAGATCCTTTCCAGTATTGACGTTCAAACGTTCTTCCATCGAGCGTTTGTTTTTCTGCATGGTGTAGCTTTCGAAACGATTATTGTCGAAGACAGTAATAAAGTAGTTTTCGGTTTCTTTATGCACACGCGAGGTATAGACCTTTTTGGTGGTCCATATTTGTTGCGTTCTGTTGGTTTGCACAATCAGTGAATCATCGCTGATCTGATAGCTGCCCACTTTCTTTAGTTCATTCTCTTCTGGGCAACGAGTTTTGTTGTTGGCTGCGGCATAAAAAACGTCGTCATCGATAAACTGAAATGCCTCGCAATACACGACTTCATACTCGAATTTTTTCCCACCAAGCAAAGTTGTGGATTCAAGACGATAGACAATGCCATCAATGAGAGGGTGCTCAGTGTTATTTTGTTCTTCAATCACCGCTGGCAGTTCAAAACGTGTGGTAACCCAAGCATGATCTTCCGAGCCATGGTGGTCATCTCGTGCAGATACAGCCAAGAAGGTGGTTTGGTCGAAGGCTTTTGGCGCACCTTGAAGCATGATTTGCCCTTGATTGAGCACACTTAACCCGTTGGCATTTTCTAGCCAAATACGAGTTGTGAGCAGGTCACCTTCCGGATCTTCAAATAGCTGATCTAACCCTAGCGAGTAGTTGATGGGGTTGTTTTGTGTAAGCTCCCAACCAAAGATGATCGTTTGTAGTTGTTGTTCCACGGCAAGGTTAATGATCGGCTTGCCGTTGTTTGTCGCATCGTTATTTTGGTTGCTACTGATGTAAGTTTGAGTCAGGTCTCCGGAGTAATTGACCACCGATGATCCAAAAGCATCTTGAACCTGTTCAGGTTGCTCTGATAACGCAGATTCGAGTGCTTTTTCAAAGGCAAGTTCGTTGTTTCGTTCCAAGACTGATGAGGTTAAGGCTTGCTTTACTTCAATCAACGAAGTGCGCTCACCTTGGGACGTTTTTCTCTTATCTAGGCCATTTTGTGCTGGCTCTATATTGGCAGCCGCAGCGGCTGCTTGTTCATCTGAAAGCCAGTAGCTTGCCATTAAGCAAACACCCAGTGCGCCTGCAATCCAGTATTTTTTCGTCATGATATTACGCGTGCGCCATTCTAGATTGCAGCCAGCTGCGCGAGAACTTAAGGTCTTTTTCAATCAAACTGGCGCTGCATTCGAGCAGTTCACAGATCTCTTGGTTTTTCATGCCCATCAGATACTTGAGCTTTAATGCGTTAGATTGGCGCGGATAGCGTACACTAAAGTTGTCGAGCGCTTTGTCCATGATGATGAGTTGCTCGAAGCGATCTTCTTCCTCTTTCATCAAGGTGATGTGTTGGCGCTTCTGCGCTTGATGAGCACGTGCATTGTCGATCAAAATCTGGCGCATTACCTTGGCGGCCATCAAGAAGAAATCGCGCTTGGTTTCAATCTCACTCATGTCGCAACTAGACATCTTTAAGTAGGCGTCATGGATTAGCGCCGTGGTGCTGTTCACGCTGTCTGCCAGTACCTTATTGTCGGTGCCGTATTTTTCGGCATTGCGTTCGCGCTCTTGCTGAGCAATTTTACGCAATTGAAGATAAGCGAATTGGTATAACTCACTTTCCGCTTGTTTGTTACCAGCTTGCCATTGCTGAATGATTTGCGTCAGGGTGGAATTGGAAGCCATGGTTATACGTCCTCACTTACTTTTACAAACTCAGAGATGGTGTGGGTTTCAATACGGTCAGAGCCATCACGGTTACGACTGATGTCTTGCTGGTAGCGATACAAAATACCTTGTTCCCACGTTTTGCCTGCTGGCAGGTATTCCCACGTGGTGTAGTTGATTTCAGAAGGGGTTGGTGACCAACGTACCATCACATTCATCTGCGCTAGTTCTGCGCTCGGCTCATCGTTGTTGACCCACCACATATCCAAATAGTCGTTGGTGACATCTTGGGTATATAAGCGGGTGTCGGTAGGGCAGGTGATGGCATCAACAGGTAGACGCAATACTTGGTTGTAACGCATCAACAAACAAGATTGTTTCATTGAATCACGTAGGTACTGGGTTTGTTGCCACACACCTTGGTAGGCAATTTGGCTATCGATGGAATCGGGGTAGGTGAACCATAGCATTTCAGTACGGTTTTGGTGCTGGATGTGCTCGTTTTGACCTAACCCTTGCACTTTTTCCATCAAAAGTCGGGTGCTTGGGTCAAAATTGAGGGCAACAGAACGATATTTCCAATCGCCTTCATCGTCGTAGTCTTCCAGTGAGAAACCGTTGAGATCGTTACGTGTGCAGCCGGTATCGGAACAGCCAACCAAGCTCTCCCATTCAGAAAACTTTTCGATAGGCTCGACAATGTCTTCGGTTATGCTGTGGTTACGTGCTAAGAAACAACCTTGGAAGTAATCACCAATGCTTGGATGCTGAATAAGAGACGTTTCGGTAATGGTGAAGTTAACCTCGCCAATCGGTGGGCGATAACGTGGATGATGTTGGTAACGAATATCAAATGCACAAGCGCGGCCTTGCCAGTCCTTTTTCTTGATGATGATGTTCTTAAAGCGCACGTTTTTGGGCTCAAAGATGATTTCATTCGAAGCAAAGTTTTTCTCAATATAGGTTTGGCTTTCATTGAGATGCTCCACCGCTTCTTCTACCGAAACCCAATCTAAGTTGAGCTGATGTTTGGCATTATCAATGACATTGAGATCGAGGCGTTTGAGTTGCGCTTGGAAGGCTGGGTCAGAGAGAACCTTGTTGGCTAACACAATCTCTTGACGATTTTCTGGTGTGCTATCGAGAGAAAGCAACAAGCGGGTCATATTGATACTGCGACTTGGCTTGGTGGTTGCCATGGTTGGAGTCAAGACTTCTTGGCTGGACATAGTCGTCAGTAGATAGCCTTTGTCGTCATTACCGAGGAAAAAGCTGATGACATCGCCTGGATGATAATCAAATGCACCTTTCTGCGTAAAACCAGAAAGGTTGGAGGTCGTTTTGTAATACAGTCCCGTCACCGGAGAGTCGATGAAAAAACCTTGCTTGATGGTAGGCGTGACTGCTTCTGACACCTCGGGTGCAGAAGTCATGTTCGCCCAAGCTGGGGCCATCGCTAAAGCGGATAGCCAAATCGCCATGGAACGTGTGTACATCTTTGTGTTTAAGCCTTTTTGTGTTTTAGCCTTTCTGTTTAGTGCGAATATCAGGTGCACAATTTGGCTGACAACTTATTGCGTTTGTTAGGTGCTTCTCTGGCACCGGTGTCATCATCGCCAATAACATTTTTTGTTTTATGTGTTTGGGGATATCTGGATTAGACAGAATCCGCCTACGTGTCAGCTCCATCATGGCACTGACGGACATGTGCTCGACGTTTTGTCCTTTGGCATGGAAGACAAGGCGTGTTACTTCGTACATGATGTCTTCTGCAATCTTCTTCTCTTGTTGCAGTTGGATGTTCTTTTGAATCAAAGTGTTACTAAAAAGCAAACCAGACAACACTAAGATTGCGGACAATACCGATGGCAGCGGTCGGCGCTGTACTAGACGAAGTATGCTGTACAGAGGCCAGTGCTTCTTTTGTTCGATTGGACGGTGCTCAAGAATGTTCTCAATATCTAACCGTAAGGTGCGCACATTGCGGTAGCGTTGCTTTGCTATAGAGCGAGTTGCTCGACGGATCACCCAATACACATCAGACCAAACTGGTGGGTTTGGAAACATCAGCGCCAGAATCTTACCCAGAGAATACACATCACTTTGCTCCGTTAAGAACTGGCCCTTTTGTTGTTCGGGGCTGGCGTAATGTTCACTAAAGGCGATTAAGCCTGAATGCGATTCTTCAGAATTCGACTGCGCTTTTTGTGTTAGGTTAAAGTCGAGCAGTTTTGGCCGCTTGTTGCGATCAATCAGAATGTTTTCCGGTTTGAGATCCGCATGCAAGACCTGATGCTGGTGGGCGTGTTCCATGGCCTCACAGATCTGCTTGAACAGCAGTAACTTATCGTCGTCTTCCATTGGCAGTAACGAAAGGTAAGCGTCCAGGGTTTGGCCAAAAACTCGTTCCATCACGATGTAAACCGAATCATCGTGTAGACCGCCATCGAACACTTTGGCAATGTATGGGTGATTCAAGCGAGCCAGCAACTGCGCTTCATCAAATAATGCTCGCTGTCCTAAAACCTGACTCAAATTGCTTTGGATAAACTTGATTGCAAGGTCTTGCTCAAACGTCTCATCAGCGCGCTGTGCCGCATAGACTACCCCCATGCCACCACGACCTAATTCATGGGTAAGGCGATATTTACTGATCACTTCTCCACTTAGATCGACTTCATGGCTCGTGGCTTGATGCGCGCAAAAACCGAGCAACTGAGTGAGTTGTTCCTGTTGTTGGTCGATAGCCAAAAGAGGGGCAATTTGGAGGTAAAGCTCAGGTTGACTCTTCTGCAATGTTGCTAGGTATTGCTGTTGTTGAGAGTCGTCCAGATCAAGCAGGTGATAGTAAATCTGGGTTTTGCTGGAGCCTAACTGCACTATACTTTTTATCTTATTTTTTTAGGTACGGCAGTTTATAAGAAACTTAATATTAATGTCATTTATTTATTCGGCTTTGAATCACAATTATGAGAGCGCAATTTGGTTACTGTGTTTTTATTAAGCTTATGATTTTGTTGATTATATGGTGAATAATCTCTACTTGGCTTGTCGCGAGCGGGCGTATTGGTCATAATGTTACTAGTAACATTACTGATAAATTAGATATTTATGGCTCAACATAATAAAAAATCACGAACGACATTGCAGGATGTCGCAGACAAAGTTGGCGTAACTAAGATGACGGTATCGCGTTATATGCGTAATCCGGAATCTGTGGCAGAAAAGACTCGAGTAAAGATCGCCGCAGCGATTGAAGAGATGGGCTATATCGAAAACCGCGCGCCGGCGATGTTATCTAAGTCTTCCAGTAAAGCGATTGGTATCTTACTGCCTTCACTGTCCAACCAAATTTTTGCTTCTTTTGTTCAGGGCATTGAAACGGTCACTAAAGCTAATGGTTACGAAACACTGCTCGCACACTTTAGTTATGACGAATTGGAAGAAGAACGCAAAATCGCGTCGCTGCTTTCTTACCAAGTTGATGGCTTAATCCTAACCGAAAGCCACCATACCCAGCGCACTTTACAGATGATCAAGAACGCCGGTGTGCCCGTGGTCGAAACCATGGAGCTGCCAGAGCAGCCGATTGATATGGCGGTCGGCATGGATCACGAAGATGCCTCTTACAGCGTCGTAAAGCGTATGTTGGAATCTGGCAAGCGCACCATCGTTTACTTCGGCGCTCGCTTGGATACGCGAACAAAATTGCGTATGCAGGGCTATGACCGCGCAATGACTGAAGCGGGTTTGGAGCCAAAACACGTCCTAACGGGTGATCACTCAAGCTTTTCGCTAGCGCATGATTTATTAGAGCGTGCACTTGCAACTTACCCTGATCTTGATGGCGTTTTCTGTACCAACGATGATATTGCTATTGGTACCTTGTTGAGTGCTCAACAACGTGGCATCAAAGTACCAGAACAACTTGCGGTCGTTGGCTACAACGCTTTAGACATTGGCCAAAGCATCAGTCCAAAACTGACCAGCGTGGATACGCCGCGTTTTGAAATTGGTGAAAAGAGTGCAGAGTTGTTGATTGCGCGTCTAAAAGGGGAAGCTCAAGAAGACAAAATGGTCGATATGGGTTACCGAATTACCGCAGGCGAGAGCGTTTAGTCCGCCATTATTTCAGTTTCATCACTAGGGTGCCGTTATGCCACATCAACTTGATGCGCTAGACCTCAATTTAATGCGCTTACTCAAAGCCGTGGTGGATAACCGCAGCATCAAGTTGGCGGCGATGCAGCTTGGTATTTCGCAACCCAGTGCCAGCCGTGGTGTGATGAAGCTAAAAGACGTGTTTGATGATCCATTGTTTGTGCGTAAAGCGCACGGGGTGGAGCCATCCCCAATGGCAATTCGCTTAGCTGCGGAGTTTGATAACATGCTGTCGCCGCTAGAAAAAGTGGTCCAGGAGTTTTCGGACTTTGACCCGCTCGAATACCAAGGTCAGATTGCGATTGTGACCGACCCCTATTTGATGGATGAACAAGGTCAGCGTTTATTGCGCGGTTGCCATCAAGCCTTTCCTCAAGCTTCGTTTGTCTTCTCTAGTTGGAATATATATTCCCAAGACGAGATGTTAGAGGGTGAGCATGACTACTGTATTCTCGACCAAGAAACTGAGTTGTCGAAAGACATCTACATGCGTCCATTGTTTGTCGAAAAACGGGTGATTTTGGCTCGTAAAGACCATCCAACCTTATCTCAAATCAGCAATGACTGGGATACGGTGTCGGAATTGCCACTGGTCTCTCTGCCTGCTCCTGCGTCTTACAATCCACTTTGTACAGTTGAATCTGAGTATCGCCGTATGGGTTACGAGCCTGTCGTACTACTTAAATCCTACAACTTGCGCGTCGCTTGCCAAATGCTGCTTGAGACCGATGCCATCATGTATGCTAGCCAAAGTACCGCGCACTTGATGCACGAACTTGCCTCTTATCCAATGCCGATGGTCAACCGAGAGTTCAGCCAGTTTGTTGTTTCGGGGGGGTATTTACAGACCTACCGTAACCACCCATTGCACCGCCATTTGCACCAAGTGGTGCAGCAAACCCTCAATACGCCATTAACGTGATCGGATAAGCAAACTGTCCTTTGAGATATTCAAAAATGAATATCTCAATTACCTGTCTGTTTTACTGAAGAAGGGCTAATCTGACTGCAAATAGTCAGGAGAAGCGGCTCTTTTTATCTTATCAATTCTTTGAATGTCTGATTCTTAAAGGACATTCACCATTCTCCGTTATGCAGTTTTTTAATTTCTGGGGAGGATGAATCATGCTCATTGCACGTCTATTTTTATTGCTTGCCATCGTTGCCGAAGTTGCTGGCACCAGCACCATGTCGTATATCGGCGAAAGTAATGCGTGGGAAGGCTATCTGGTGATGTACGTTCTGATCGCCATTTCCTATTACTTCCTGTCAAAAGCAGCAAAGAAAATCTCAATCGGTGTCGCGTACGCAACGTGGGAAGGCTTGGGTATCGCCTTGATTACCCTAGTTTCTATCGTTTTGTTTGATGCCAACTTAAGCGCGCAGCAGTTGCTTGGTTTGGCGTTGGCAGTGGTCGGTATCGTGTGTGTGACGCTCGGCGAATCACACGGTCAGCCTCAACAAAAAGATGAGTTGCCAAGCTCATCGAATGCGAGGGGTTAATCATGAGCCAATTTTTTACTGTTTCATTTGGATTTGTTGTTATGGCGGCGTTGGTCGACATCATGGCGAACATGGCGCTGACTCGCTCTAAAGGCTTTAAGCACAAAGGGTGGGGCATCACTGCAATTGTATTGGTGATGGCGGCGTTTACGTTGCTTGCTCAAGCGGTAAAAGAGATTGACCTTGCGATCGCATACGCCTCTTGGGGCGCGATAGGTATCTTAGGTACCGCGATTGGTGGCGCTTTGCTGTTCAAACAAAAGCTTAAGCCAATTGGCTGGTTTGGTATCTTTGTGGTGATTGCAGCAGTTGTGGTGATGAAGACGGCTTGATGATTGAAAGTTATCTACGAAGCAAAAAGCGGAGTGCACAACACTCCGCTTTTTCTGTTTTTGAGGGGATTCCCGCCCTACACAATAAAGCTTGCGCCTTCTTCTGCGCTCGAAACGCTCTGACGAATCACGCTAAAGAAACCACGACCCCAAGTCTGTTGTTTCGCTTCAGTGTCCATCTCTAACAGTTCACGACCCGCAACGTCGCTTAGGTTATTCAACTCGCCAGTTTGGCAATCAACGCGGATGATGTCGCCATTGCGCACCAAACCAATCGCGCCGCCACGAATCGCTTCTGGAGAAACGTGGATTGCTGATGGAATCTTACCGGATGCACCCGATAGTCGACCGTCCGTCACTAGCGCGACTTTAAAGCCCACTTTCTGTACGTTGCCAAGAATTGGCATCAGTTTATGCAGCTCTGGCATGCCGTTCGCTGCAGGACCGTTGTGCGTCACAACCACGATGCAATCTTGGTTTAGCTCACCGCGTTTGTACGCTGCTTCCACTTCGTGTTGGCACTGGAATACGATCGCAGGCGCTTCGATGATGCGCTGCTCTTCTTTCACCGCAGACACTTTTACCACGGCTTTACCCAAGTTACCGTTAAGTACGCGAGTACCACCAGTGTTTTGGAAAGCTTGCGTTGGCGCAGCAATCACTTCGCCGTCTTGGCTGCCACCACATGGTGTCCAAGTCAGTTTGCCGTCAACTAGCGTAGGTAGCGTCATTTGGTCTTCGAATTCGCCGAATACCGGTTTCACGTCACGATGAAGCAAGCCCGACTCGTCCAAACGATGCAATAGCGCAGGTACGCCGCCCGCTTCTTGGAACGCGTTCATGTCAGCTGGACCATTCGGGTAAACGCGCGCCAATAGTGGCACGACTTCAGATAGGTCACTGATGTCTTGCCATGTCAGAATCAAACCTGCTGCACGCGCCACTGCCAACATGTGGATAGTGTGGTTGGTGCTGCCGCCCGATGCCAACAGCGCAATAATACCGTTGATCAGGCTCTTTTCTGTGACAACTTCAGACAATGGGCGGAAGTTGGCTGAGCCTGCATTCATTGCCGCGATTTTCAGAGCTGCATGATCGGTCAGCGCCTTACGTAGCTCAGTATGTGGGTGGATGAATGCCGAACCTGGCAGCATCAACCCCATTGCTTCAAACACTAGTTGGTTGGTGTTTGCGGTGCCGTAAAAAGTACACGTGCCCGCCGAGTGGTAAGCGCGACACTCCATATCAAGTAGCGCGTCTTTACCTACTTCGCCCGCCGCGTATTTTTGGCGAACGTCGACTTTCTCTTCATTGCTGATGCCCGTTGCCATCAAACCTGCTGGCACAAACGCCGTTGGTAGATGTGCGTAAGACAGCGCGCCCATTAATTGTCCCGGTGCGATTTTGTCGCAGATTCCCAGAAGCAAGGTCGCGTCGAATACATTGTGGCTCAGTGAAAGTGCCGTTGATTGAGCAATTAAGTCACGAGAAAACAGTGACATGTCCATGCCTGCTTGACCTTGAGTCACGCCATCACACATTGCCGGAACACAGCCAGCAACTTGCGCAGTGTGACCGTAACCAGACAGCACTTGTTTGATTTGATCTGGGTAGTGTTGGTAAGGCTGGTGGGCACTCAGCATATCGTTGTAAGCGCTGATCAGCGCCACATTCGAGTGAGTGAAATCCAGAATGCTTTTCTTTTCTGAAGAACAAGATGCTGCAACAGCGTGCGCCAAGTTACCGCAAGACAGACCGACACGACCTTTACCTGCTTCTGCTTGGACTTCAGTGCGAGCAAGAAACGCCGCACGCGCCTCTTGGCTGCGCTCTACTAAGCGTTGAGTAACGTCTAAAATGACTTGATGAGTCATGCGGTCACCTCATCTTGAGCTCGAATGAGTTCAGCTGCGTTAGTTACCACTTCTTCGATCGTGGCATCAATATCAACAAAAATGGTACGAGGTTCGTTCTCTGGGCGCTCAAGCGTTTCAAACTGGCTGTTGACCATGTTCTCTTTCATGAAGTGACCTTGGCGAGCACGCATGCGTTCAAGGATCAATTCTTTGCTGCCGTCTAGGAATAGGAAACTAACGTTTTCGTTACCGTCGCGGATTTGGTCACGGTAAATCTTTTTTAGTGCCGAGCAGACAATAATGCCGTGCTCGTTTTTGCTTTCTAAGCTATAAGCAGCGTCGCGGATACGTTCTAGCCATGGTTTGCGGTCGTCGTCATTCAGAGGCTGACCTGATGCCATTTTCTGAATGTTTGCTCGTGGGTGAAGGTTGTCTCCATCAATGAATTTACGTCCTAGCTTTTCTGCTAAGTGCTCACCAATTGTGGTTTTGCCACTCGCACAAACGCCCATAACGACGACACTACTACCAGCCATAACTTATCCTCATAACAAATTTGCGCGTGATCTCAATTTTTGAATTCACTTTAAAATATGGGTTTATCTTATTCATGTTATCGGTAACATGTTACCGGTAACTCAAATAAATGTGAACCACGACACAAACAATAATTCTTAAAGGTGAACCCATGGAACAGCTAACCCAAGCTCCAGACCCTACGTTCCTACTAACGATTGCCGTCCTCGCGATTGCAGCGTTACTTGTATTGATTATTAAGCTAAAAGTGCATGCTTTCGCTTCCCTAACTATGGTGAGTTTAGGTACTGCGATTGCTACTGGCGTTTCTTCTGATCAAGTTGTCCCAACCATGATGAGTGGTTTTGGTGGCACACTGGCATCAGTTGCATTGCTGGTTGGTCTTGGCGCAATGATCGGTAAGATTTTGGAAGTGACTGGCGGTGCAAAAGTACTGGCAGACACTTTGATTGGACGCTTCGGTAAAGAGCGCGCACCGTTAGCATTAGGTGTGGCATCATTACTGTTTGGTTTCCCAATCTTCTTTGATGCTGGCCTAGTGGTTATGATGCCAATCATCCTAAGTGTGGCTGCACGCTTTGGTGGTTCGCCAATCAAATACGCGCTACCAGCGGCGGGTGCATTTGCTGTAATGCACGGTTTTGTTCCTCCGCACCCAGGTCCTGTTGCAGCCGCTGAATTCCTAGGCGCAAACATTGGCCTACTGCTTGTTGTTGGTATTCTAGTCGCTATCCCAACTTGGTACTTAGGCGCTTACCTATTTGGTTTGTACGCAGGTAAGAAATTCGATATTCCACTATCAAAAGCGTTCTTCAACGGTGAGACACAAGTTGATGAATCTAAGCTGCCAAAATTTGGCACAGTAATGACCATCCTAGTACTGCCTGTACTGCTAATCTGTCTAGACACAGTACTGAACACGCTAGCGGTTGCGGGTGTGATTGATGGCAAAACAGCTCTGGTTGAGTTCCTACGTATGCTAGGTAAAACACCAGTAGCACTTCTTATTACGCTACTTGTATCTCTTGCGATATTCGCAAAAGACTACGGCATGGCAAAACTTGAGAAGCTGTGTGGTGACTCATTAGCTCCAATCTGTGGCGTTATCCTAGTGACAGGTGCGGGTGGTATGTTCGGTGGAGTATTGCGTGCAAGTGGCATCGGTGATGCGCTAGCAGACGTTCTGACTGATACAGGTATGCCAGTAATCGTAGCAGCGTTTGTTATCTCTACCTGTCTACGCGTTGCTCAAGGCTCAGCAACCGTAGCACTAACGACAACCGCAGCACTTATCGCGCCGGTCGTAGCAGCATCAACAGGTTTGAGCGAGCTAGACCTATGCTTTATCGTTATCGCGATTGCAGGCGGTGCAACAGTGCTTTCTCACTTCAACGACTCTGGTTTCTGGCTAGTTTCTCGTCTACTAGAGATGGATGAGAAAACAACGCTAAAAACTTGGACGGTAATGGAAACGTTACTTGGTAGTATCGCGTTTATTATCGTAGCAACATTAAGCTTTATTCTTTAGAGGTTACCCATGACAACACTTGAACAACGATTAAGAGAAATCAAAATCGTCCCAGTTATCGCAATCAACGATGTAGCACACGCTCTGCCACTGGCAAAAGTGTTGGTAGAAAACGGTTTACCATGTGCGGAAGTGACATTCCGCACTGAAGCGGCGGCTGAGTCGATCCGCATTATGCGTGAAGCGTACCCAGAGCTGCTGATTGGTGCTGGTACCGTACTGACAACAGAGCAAGTGGACATCGCGATTGAAGCGGGCGTGGACTTTATCGTGAGCCCAGGTTTCAACCCAACCACAGTGAAATACTGTCAGCAACATAACGTGACAATCGTACCGGGCGTGAACAACCCAAGCTTGGTTGAACAAGCGATGGAAATGGGTCTACGTACTCTGAAGTTCTTCCCTGCTGAGCCATCAGGCGGCGTAAACATGCTTAAAGCACTAACCGCGGTTTACCCAGTGGAGTTCATGCCTACAGGTGGTGTAAGCCCATCTAACGTGGAAGATTACCTAGCGCTGAAATCGGTTGTCGCTTGTGGCGGTACTTGGATGGTTCCAACCGCTATGATGGACAACGGCGATTGGGAAGGTATTGCAGAATTGGTTCGCGCAGTTAAGTAAAACGCGCAAACGGCTCCGAAATGCCCCCGAACGTTTTAAAACGTGAATAGAAAAAGGGTCATCAAGTAATTGATGACCCTTTTTGTTTATCTGCTTAAATCAGCAAAGCGATTCGCGCGTAATTAACGCATTGTCACGAACTCTTCAGAGCCTGTTGGGTGGATAGCCACAACAGAGTCGAAGTCTGCCTTGGTTGCACCCATCTTCATTGCTACACCGAAGCCTTGAATCATTTCATCAACGGTAAAGCCGATGCCGTGTAGACCAACAACCGTTTCTTCTTCGCCAGCACATACTAGCTTCATCTTACATGGTTGACGGTGCTTAGTAACCGCTGTGTACATCGCAGTAAAGCCAGACGTGTAGACTTTGATGTTGTCTTTGCCGTATTTCTCTTCTGCTTCTTGAGTCGTTAGACCGATTGTGCCGATTGGTGGGTGGCTGAATACCACGGTTGGTACCAATTCGTAATCCATCTTCGCGTTAGTTTTGCCATTAAATAGGCGTTCAGAAAGTTGACGACCCGCTTTAACAGCCACTGGCGTTAGCTCAATACCACCTTCCATGATGTCACCCACACAGTAGATGCCAGGAACGTTAGTTGTTTGGTATTCGTCTACCTTAATGTAGCCACGGTCGTTCGTTGCAACGCCAGTTGATGCTAGGTTGATCGCATCTGTAGCTGGGTGGCGACCGATTGCCCAGATTAGGGTATCTACGTTTTGGCTTTCACCATTTTCTAGGTGCAGAGTTAGGCTGCCGTCTGCTTCTTTCACCACTTCTTTTGGTACAGAGTGGGTGTGCAGCGTTGGGCCTTCCGCTTCCATTACTTCTACTAGCGTTTCGATGATCATTGGGTCGAAGCTACGCAGTGGTGATTCTTTACGGCAGAATAGATGTGTTTCTGTGCCTAGTGCATGCAGAACGCCGGCGATTTCAACCGCGATGTAACCCGCACCAATCACTGCAACGCGTTTTGGTTGCTCAGCAAGCTCGAAGAAGCCGTTTGAATCGATGCCGTATTCTGCACCTGGAATGTTTGGAATTGTTGGACGACCACCCACTGCGATCAGGATATGATCCGCTGTGTAGTGTTCGCCGTTTACTTCAACTGTTTTCTCGTCAACGAACTTAGCAAAGCCTTTGATAACGTTTACTTTGTTGTTGCCAAGAACACGGTCGTAAGATTGATGGATACGACCAATGTAAGCCTGACGACTCTCAACCAGTTTGCTCCAGTCGAAACCTTTTACATCTACATCGAAGCCGTAGTCTTCTGCGTACAGGTTCATTGCTTCTGCAACTTGCGCGCCGTGCCACATGACTTTCTTAGGCACACAACCAACGTTTACACAGGTGCCGCCAAGGTCTTGAGCTTCGATAAGCGCTACTTTAGCACCGTACATTGCCGCACGGTTTGCTGATGCGATACCGCCGCTGCCGCCGCCGATACAGATATAATCAAAATGAGTCGCCATTACTTTCTCCAAGAGCTTATTAATTTTGTCTGACAATAATTACATTGGGGTGCTGGGTGATGAACTCAACAGCCCAACGGAATTGTTGTTAATTCCATGTCCCTATCATAAATCGAGTCTAGCAATTTCCTAAATGGGAAAAAGTGACATTGCTTATGACAAATAGCGATGAAAGGATAGCAAAGCGGAATAAGGCGCTATTCCGCTTGGTGTTTTTCATGCTCAGGGGAGAGGAAAAGCATTAACCGCAGCAGCTTGATGTGCCACAGCCTGACTGGGTTTGCACGTCCTTACCATCTGCTAGATAAGTGTTGGTGAGGTAGAAGTTGCTAAACAGCTGCACGAAATCTTCCGATACAGTCTTCTCTACCAATCCTGATTCTAGGATGTGCTTTTGCCATGCCTGCATTTTTGGCAGACCACAGAAGAAGTCGTAACCAGAGTGCGCTTTGACGATTGCTGCGCGGTGCAGAAGTGGCAGCCACGCCATGTCTACATTGCTTAGTTCATCGGATTTGAAGAACTTGGTTTCACTAGACAGTTGGTTTTCTGCTTTTTGGAACGCTTTGATCAGCTTCTCTGCACGTTCTTCTCTTTGCTGCTCATGGTGCCGCACTGAGGTAAGTAGTGTTTAGAACCTAGGTAGCTCCATGCTCGGTCTAGTGCGCGTTGTTCGTTTGTCACGCCTTGCTCTAACGGACCGTATTCGTCTTCGATGTATTCGATGATCGCATCCGACTCAAACAGTGCCGTGCCAGATTCTGTCACCATCACGGGTACTTGACCGTTTGGTGAGATGTCTAGGAACCATTGTGGCTTGTCTTTTAAACTGATGTATTCAATCTCGTAAGGGATCTGTTTTGCTTCTAGTGCCGCGGTTACGCGCTGAACAAATGGGCAAATTTTAAAACTGATAACTTTAAGCATGGTCATTTCTCTCTATGTTTTAGCTTGTTTACATCCCTAAGACGCAGGCAAAAAAGAAAAGACGAAGCGCAGACGAAAATTTTTAGAAAATAAAAAAGCGCAACGAGGTCATCGTTGCGCTTTAAGATTCTTGAACTCAGTGTTTTTTTATTCTGGAACGATCCAGTCAACTTTCCAGTGGCCGGTTGCTGGCGCGATCGCTTCTTGTAGGAATGGCAGAATCTCTTTCATCTGGCTTTCCAGTTTCCACGGCGGGTTTATCACGATCATACCCGATGCGGTCATGCCGCGTTCGTTGGTGTCGGGAGAGACACCAAGCTCGATTTGCAGGATTTTAGTGATCCCCAAGCCTTCTAGGCCTTCAATCATATCTTCGATATCGCAGCGGTTTACCACTGGGTACCAAATTGCGTAGATACCCGTCGCCCAACGTTTATGGCTTTGGAAAATCGCTTGTACTACGTCACGGTACTCTTTTGCGAGCTCGTATGGAGGATCAATCAGCACCAAACCACGGCGTTCTTGCGGTGGCAAACTGCCTTTCAGACGCTTAAAGCCATCTTCTTTGTAGATGCTCACTTGGCGATCGCGGTGGAACTCTTGCTCAAGCAATGGGTGATCGGCTGGGTGCAATTCAGTTAGAACCATGCGGTCTTGCGGGCGGATTTGCGCACGTGCAACGCGTGGTGAACCTGGGTAGTAACGCAGGGTCTCACCGTTGTTCAATGTTTTGATTGAATCGATGTAGCTTACAATTTCTTCAGGGATGTTTGGGTTGTCCCAAATGCGTGCGATGCCTTGTTTGTATTCGCCCGTTTTCTCAGACCATTCGTGAGTCAGATCGTAACGTCCCACACCCGAGTGGGTATCGTGATAAACAAACGGCTTATCTTTCTGCTTTAGTGCATCAAGAATGAGGCTTTGAACGATGTGTTTTACCACGTCAGCATGGTTGCCAGCGTGGAAGCTGTGGCGGTAACTTAACAAATTAAACTCTCGAAACACTCTTTGGCTGAGTGTGGTCTGTGATTTTTGCGCGATGGCGGTATTATACTCAAGTAACTTGAAGATGTAGAACTTCGATTCAAATCAGTTGAACTGATAGAAGGATGGTATTGAAATTTCTTTAAGTCACCCATACTTAGTATGAGTAAACAAATTGAACCTAAGTCGAATTGCCATGCTCCAACAGAGTGCTTAGCTTGACTTAGGCATAACAACACTCAAGGACAGAGTAAGCTCTCTTTGGCCCCTTCGGTCATCGCAACATAGAGAAAGGGAACGGAAATCCCCCCATCCATGTTGTCGGCTTGCCTGTGCATTGAGTTCGCTTATTTTTATGCAAATACGAATAGGCAATTACAGAGCCAAAACACAAAAGGAATTATTCATGTCTAATCCACTTCTTACGTTTACGGATCTTCCTCCGTTTTCGCAAATCAAACCAGAACATATTAAACCTGCAGTCGAGCAGGTGATTGCGGATTGTCGTGCCAAGATTGACGAGGTACTGAAAGACAACGCCAACCCAAGCTGGGTAAGTGTTATTGCTCCTATTGAAGAAGCTGATGATCGTTTGAGTCGTGTTTGGTCCCCAGTCGGCCATATGAACTCGGTCGTAAACAGTGAAGCGTTACGTGAAGCGTATGAAAGTTGTCTCCCAATTTTGTCTGAATACGGCACTTGGGTTGGTCAGCACAAAGGTCTGTACGAAGCGTATAAAGCGATCAAAGCAAGTGAAGAGTACACGACGCTGACGCGTGCACAGCAGAAGACTATTTCTGATTCACTGCGTGACTTCGAGCTTTCAGGCATCGGTTTACCATCAGACGAGCAACATCGCTACGGTGAAATTAGCAAGCGTATGTCTGAGTTGAGCTCAAAATTCTCTAACAATGTGCTGGATGCCACCATGGGATGGACTAAGCACGTTGCCGACGAAAAAGATCTTGCGGGTATGCCAGAGTCAGCGCTTGCTGCAGCGAAAGCCGCAGCAGAAGCGAAAGAGCTCGACGGCTACCTAATTACTTTAGATATCCCTTCTTACCTGCCAGTCATGACGTACTGTGACAACCAAGAACTACGTCGAGAGTTGTACGAAGCGTACGTAACGCGCGCTTCTGATCGTGGCCCTAACGCAGGCAAATGGGACAACTCAGAAATCATCACAGAGCAGCTAAAACTGCGTCATGAAATCTCTCGCATGTTGGGTTTCAACACTTACAGCGAAAAGTCACTGGCAACCAAAATGGCCGAGAATCCTTCGCAGGTACTTGGCTTCCTAAACGATTTAGCGACCAAAGCGAAGCCACAAGGCGAACGTGAAGTGGAAGAATTGCGTCAGTTTGCTGAGAGTGAATTCGGTGTGACTGAGCTAAACGTATGGGACATTGCCTATTACAGCGAGAAGCAAAAGCAGCACTTGTTCCAAATCTCGGATGAAGAACTGCGCCCTTACTTCCCTGAATCAAAGGCAGTAAGTGGTTTGTTTGAAGTGCTAAACCGCGTATTCGGTATGACTGTGACTGAGCGCGAAGGTGTGGACACTTGGCACGAGTCAGTGCGCTTTTTCGATATCTTTGATAGTGAAGGCACATTACGAGGCAGTTTCTACCTAGACCTTTACGCACGTGAGCACAAGCGTGGTGGTGCATGGATGGATGACTGTCGTGGTCGTCGAGTGACGCTATCTGGCGAGCTACAAACGCCGGTTGCTTACCTAACGTGTAACTTCAACCGCCCTGTAGGTGATAAGCCAGCGCTGTTTACGCACGATGAAGTGGTGACTCTGTTCCACGAGTTCGGTCACGGCATCCATCACATGCTGACGCAAGTAGAAACAGGCGCGGTATCGGGTATCAATGGTGTGCCTTGGGATGCGGTTGAGCTACCAAGTCAGTTCTTAGAAAACTGGTGTTGGGAAGAAGATGCGCTGGCGTTCATTTCTGGCCACTACGAGACTGGCGAGCCTCTACCAAAAGCGATGTTAGATAAGATGCTTGCGGCGAAGAACTTCCAGTCGGCGATGGGCATCCTACGTCAACTTGAATTCGGCTTATTCGATTTCACTCTGCACACAGAGTACGACCCAGAAGTGGGTGCTCGCGTTCTTGAAACCTTGGCAGATGTGAAGCAGAAAGTTGCGGTACTGCCTGCGGTTGAGTGGGCTCGATTCTCACACAGCTTTGGTCATATTTTTGCTGGTGGTTATAGCGCGGGTTACTACAGCTACCTATGGGCAGAAGTATTGTCTTCAGACGCGTTCTCTCGTTTCGAAGAAGAAGGTATCTTCAACAAAGAAACGGGTATGAGCTTCCTGAACAACATCTTAGAAATGGGTGGCAGTGAAGAGCCAATGGAGCTATTTAAACGCTTCCGAGGTCGTGAGCCAGAAATCGATGCACTACTGCGTCATTCCGGTATCGCAGCATAATCTCGATTGAGAATGAAAAAGGGCAGCCAAGTGGCTGCCCTTTTTATTTTTTGATTCGGCTTTTATTTTATGGACTCAGCGTCTTATGGATTTACGTTGCGATTAATTGGGTTTTGCAGCGAAATCAGGGTCTCTGTAGATTGGACTTCATCAATAGCCTGCAGCTTATCAATCAATACAAACTGCAGTTCTTCAATCGATTTGCACATCAATTTGACGAATATGTTATACGCGCCCGTGGTGTAGTAAGCTTCCACCACTTCATCGAGGGCGTTGAGTTTTTCCAACGCAGAGTGATAGTCACGTGCGGCATTGAGATTAATGCCAATAAAGCAACATACGTCATATCCTAGCTTTTTGGTGTTGACGATCACCTCAGTACCTTCGATGATGTCCGCCGCTTTCATTTTCTCGATACGAACGTGGATCGTTGCAGGGCTAACATCAAATTGTTTTGCCATTTCTGCATAAGGCGTTCGAGCATCGGCCATCAGCGTTTTTAGAATGGCACGATCAAGATCGTCGAGTTTCGGCAGCGTCGCATTCATACAATGTTTTCCGTTGGGTATGAGGTGTAAAATTCATTTTATACGCACAGCGGGCCGGATTCACAAGGTTTTAGCAGGGATAACCGCGAGGTAGCTCTGATGTCATGGAGTTGATGTGCCACTTTTTCTGTTTTTTATCGCGATGTTGTGCAGTGCGATCGTATCGGCGCAAGAGCAAAAAGTACTTGTTGTACATTCCTACCACCAAGGTTTCTTTTGGACCGACTCTGTTCAGCGCGGTTTTGCCCAGCAACTTGAAGATCACCCACTCGATATTCGAGTTTTGTACCTTGACTCTAAGCGCAGCCAAAGCCAGCAGTTCTTCAATCAACTCGAATCACTTTATCGCACCAAGCTGAGCGAAGAGCATTTCGATGCGATTGTCGTCAGTGATAACAATGCACTTGCTCTGATGCAGCGTTTGTCAGATGTATTGCAAAATACGCCAGTCATTTTTAGTGGCATCAACAATTACATTCCTACTTTGCATCAGGGACTAAAAGCCACAGGCGTGATCGAAGATATTGATTTGCTTGCCAACCTTACGCTTATCGAGCGATTACACCCAAAGCATAAGCAGATTCTTGTCGTTAGTGATCATTCGGTCACTGGATTAGCGCTTCGAGCTCAAATAGAAGAATTTCTTGATAAAAACCCGCAATATCGCGACAAAGTTCGTCATCTTGTTCCTGACAATGTCGATATGTTGAAACAGGAAGTTTCGCGACTGAACATTGAGAATGTGGTTCTATTTTGGACTTACTACCGCGATATTAATGGCAATGTTGCCACGGACAAGGATTGGCGAGACATCAATCAAGCATCGAACGCGCCTTTATTTATGGTGCACGATATTGGGTTGGGTCATGGTGCTGTGGGTGGTGTGATTCAAAGTGGTTATCGTCAAGGTTTTGAGGCGGCAAAGTTATTGGCCTATGTGCTGGGTAACCCAACGCAGCCGTTGCCAGCGGTAGTGCGCGCGGAATCGGACATTAAACTCGATTACCAATCGGTCGTTCGCTGGGGATTGGGGGCTGAACAAGAGGCATCGTCGGTGTTCTTCAATAAGCCCGCAGAATTTACCGAGCGCTATGCAAAAGAGATCAAATTGTTTGGTAGCCTATTTATCGTCATGGTGATGGTGATTGTGCTGCTGAGTTACTACTTGCAGCGTATTCGCCGTAGCGAGAGCATTGCCCGTGAAAGCCAAGCGATTTTGGAGTCGGTATTCGACCAGAGCATGCAGTATATGGGGATTCTCGACCACCATGGTTTGCTCAACTCGGGCAACGATCGTCTGCAGTCTTTGCTTTATCATCAGGATATACGTCTCGATCGTCCACTTTGGCATCATAAACACTGGAGTGAAGACGCACGTCAATTGCTCGCCAACTATTTTCAGTCTCAGAATCGTAATGTGGCGACCTTTGAAGCTGAAATTTGGAGTACAGAACATGGCGCGATGGTACTGGAAGTGTCGTTAAAGCCGTTTTCTCAACAAGTGGGTGACCAAGAACAATACTTGTTTGAAGCGCGTGATATCACTAGCCGAAAAGCAATGGAAGACAAGCTTTATCAGCGTGAGTCGAGCTTGCGTAGTTACTACGAACAGCAACCTGTGATGATGGTGACATTAGATAATAATAATCGGATTCAAGAGGTGAACCGCTTTGCTCAGCAGCTTTTAGGTTATCAACCGTTGGATATGCTGGGTCATCACTTGTGTGCATTCTACTCTGACGAAAAAGCACTGTACCCCCGCCAAGTGCTACTTCAACCACAGCAAGTGATGCATGGGGTTTGGCGTCGTGAAATTGAGTATCGTCATGCCGATGGTCATTCTGTTTGGGTTCGTGAAAATATCCGTCCATTGAGGGATTCTGACCAATTGCTGATCGTCGGTGAAGACATCACGGAAACCAAAAAGCTTGCTAAACAACTGGAATATCAAGCAAGTTACGATCTGCTGACCGATACCTACAACCGCAACTATTTTGAACTCGAACTGCAAACGGCGTTACGAGAAGTGGAAAGCCATCGTCGTGTGCATGCCATGCTTTATCTCGACCTCGATCAGTTAAAAGTCTTGAACGATACGGTGGGACATGACGCAGGCGATGCGGCCATTCAGTTTTGCGCTAGCATGCTTGAAGAAGTGCTGCCTCATAACGCGGTGCTTGCGCGCATGGGCGGTGATGAATTTGCCGTATTGCTCAAGGATTGCGATGAATATGGCGCGATCAGCGTTGCTAAACACATTATCTCAACATTAAGCGAGCAGCTATTTCGTTGGGAAGACACGCGTTTGTTCATGAGTTGCTCGGTGGGCATTCGTATTATTGACCACACCGCCGAGACACCACAAATGGTTCACGCTCAGGCAGACTCTGCGTGTCACGTCGCCAAAGAGCAGGGTCGTAATCGCTATAACCTGTTCAGTTTAGACAATGAAGAGCTGCAGCGTCGCCAGCTCGAAATGCAGAGCGTTAACTTAGTGCATGAGGCATTGTCGAATAAGCGTTTGGAACTGTTTGCTCAGCAAATACTGAATTTGCGTGGTGAAGGTTCGCCGCTGTGCTTTGAGATTCTAGTACGTATCCGTGATGCTCAAGGCAACTACTTGTCTCCAGGTATTTTTATGCCAGCTTCAGAGCGCTACAACATCGCGCACTGGATTGATAAGCAAGTTATCACCCAAACACTTGAGTGGTTTGAAGTGCGTCCCGAGGTGGTGGAAAAGCTCGGTCGCTGCGCGATTAACTTGTCCGGCCAATCGATGGGTAATCAAGAGTTTATCGACTTCTTATTGGAGCGTTTGCAGCTGTCTTCTATTCCTTGTGAGAAGATTTGTTTAGAGATCACCGAGACCGCTGCGATGAGCAATATTGATCAAGCGCTTGGCTTCTTCACTCGGGTTAAAGCGTTGGGATGCTTGATTGCATTGGACGATTTTGGTTCTGGTCTATCTTCTTTTGGCTACTTGAAGCAACTTCCTGTCGATATCGTGAAAATTGATGGCCTTTTCGTGCGAGATATCAACACGAACGAAATGGATCGTGTCATGGTGCGCTCGATTAACGACCTTGCGAAGCAATTAGGTAAGGTCACAGTTGCTGAGTTTGTGGAAAACGACCAAATTACCGAACACTTAAAAGCACTGGGTGTGGATTACGGACAAGGCTATGCGATTGGTCACCCTCAGCCATTGGCTGAATTGGTCGAAGCACTTCAACCACTTTAAACGGACGACACTATTCTCTACCTAGATTGTCCTCAACCTAGCAATTGGAGGCGGGTTGGGTATACACTCAGCGCCAGTTAAACCGATTTTTACTGGAGCCTCCTTTTGCAACTGCAATTGATTTGTGAAGACCCATCTCAACAGTCTCACCTTGATGAACTCGCTGCGCGTTGGCAGCTTTCTCACACAGACGACAGTGACTTTGCTTTAGTTCTAACGACAGATCGTTTAGAGCTACGTAAAGTGGACGAGCCAAAGCTGGGTGCGATCTTTGTTGATTTGATTGGCGGTGCAGTGGGGCATCGTCGTAAGTTCGGTGGCGGTAAAGGGCAAGCGATCGCAAAAGCGGCGGGTCTAAATAAAGGAGCAACACCAACCATTCTAGATGGCACGGCCGGTTTGGGTCGTGATGCATTCGTTTTGGCGTCATTAGGTTGCAAAGTCCAAATGGTGGAACGTCACCCTGTGGTAGCAGCGTTGCTGGATGATGGCTTGGCTCGCGCGAAGCACGATCCAGAAATTGGTGCTTGGGTGTCAGAGCGTATGTCGCTGATCCACGCTTCTAGTCATGACGCCCTCGACCAATTAGCGCAAGATAAAGACTTCGTGCAGCCAGATGTAGTCTACCTTGATCCAATGTACCCTCATCCTGAGAACAAAAAGAAATCGGCACTCGTGAAGAAAGAGATGCGTGTGTTTCAATCGTTGGTGGGTGCCGACCTTGATGCAGATGGCTTGCTGGCACCAGCAATGGCATTGGCGAGCAAACGTGTAGTGGTGAAGCGCCCTGATTACGCCAACTGGCTAGCTGAACAAAAACCAAGCATGGCGATTGAGACCAAAAAGAATCGTTTCGATGTCTATGTGAAGGCGTCTATGGCGTAATTCAACTAAACGACTGACAATAAAAAACTTCTTATTACAGCGCCCGATTTGGCGCTGTATTTGTATCTGACGTTTGTTCAGTTTATTGATACTTTTCTCTTGCTAATTCGGCACTCTGACTGTATATCTAACTAAGAATTATTATTATTACACTTTGTTTGATGCAGTCGCTGATAGTCAGAAACTAGATAGCTGGAGTAGTAGCATGGCGAAACGTTTATGTAAGATGAGCCGAAAGCAAATCGCTGAGAGTTTGGGTGATATTCACCGCTTGGTGGTTGCGCCTAAATTCGTTTGTCGTTCTTGTGCCCGCTCTTCTGCATCAAAAGATTCTTTGTGTAAGCCTGCTGCGATTCCTCCTCAGAGTTGCCAAGATAAACCAATTGCCGAACAACAAGCTTGTGGGTTATTGGCAGAAGCGTTGCCAAGTCATTCTCTTGCTCAAGAGGCACCTATTATGATGACGGCTGAGCAAAATCTTGAAAAAGCGGCGATCGTTAAGCGCGTAGTGGAACGAGTTAAAGAGAAAAAATTGGCAGCGAAAGTAGCAGCCGCAACTACCCAGCTAGAGACGCCAGCTATGTTTGATTTGTCAGATAAAAAAGCGCTGAAAAAGGCGAAGAAAGCGGTTAAGAAACACTATAAGCAGCAAAAGAAGTTGCTTAAGTTAGCCAAAAAGCAGCAAAAATTGCTCAAACGTCAGCGCAAGCTTGAAGCGCGTAATGCCAAACTAGAAGTATTGTTACCAACGCCATCCACTGCGTTGATGAGTGCAAGCTCGCAAGCCAAAATGCATTAACCGAATCAACAAAAAACGCTCTCCAGTTGGAGAGCGTTTTTTATTGTTGGAATGTTTGTTGGGTTCGATGTGTTACTTATTGGTGTGTTACTTATTGGCGTAACTCATCTCTACGCGCTTCTTCACCCAAGTCTCGTTAATCCACAGCGACAGCATGATGATCGCGCCGCCAATGGCGAGTCGCATTACATCAACATCACGGTTCCAAATGACAATGTTCACTATCAAACCTGCTGGAACTAACGCATTGTTCATTACCGCAAGTGCACCTGCGTTGACCATGGTTGCCCCTTTGTTCCACGCAAAGTAACCAAAGCCTGATGCAATCAAACCAAGGTAAGTCAAAATGCCCCATTGCGTTGCTGTTGTCGGCATCTTGTCTAAGTTACCCATCAAAGCAAAGGCGACGGTCGCTACGCACAATGCCCCTAAATAGAAGTAACCAAATACTGTGTGCTGTGGCAATTCCACAGGTTCGGTTTCCATAATGTATTTATAACCTACCTGGCCAATAGCAAAGCACAAATTGGCGCCTTGTACGACCAAGAAGCCGATCAAGAAGTTCTCATTGATGCCTGCAAATTTAATCCACGCAGCGCCCAGTACTGCAATTGCTGCTGTGACCAAATACCAAGGCGAGAAACGGCCTTTCAAAAAGTCATAAATCAAGGTGACGTAAATAGGGGTAAATACGGTGAACAACAGCACTTCTGGTACAGAAAGGAGTAAGAAAGATTGGTAGTAGAAGCAATACATTAACCCGAGTTGGAAGCCACCAACGATCATCAATTTCGCGATCAGAGATTTGCTTACGCCACGGAATTTTAAGAAAGGTATGAACACGACGCTCGCCAGTGCGACACGCATGAAGACAGAAAACCAAGAATCGACCTGACCGGCAAGGTAAACGCCGATCAGGCTAAATGAGAATGCCCAAAGTAGGGTAACTGCGGATAGATAAGCCATAATAGATGAGAATCTTTATCAACAACAAAGGTGTCCGCAGTCTAACCAAGTTTTATCGTTGCGCCAATCCAAATTAGTCTTTTAGCGGTACGACCAGCATATCGACAGGCGAGCAGTTAATAAGTTGACGCGTCGAGGACAGAATCTTGCTCCAGAAATCTTGGTGGTGCCCACAAACGACCAAATCGATGTTGTAGTCTTGAATGGTATCGCACAGCTCATTATTCAGATCCCCACTACCCACTAAAGTATGTGTAATTGGATATTCTGCGAACTCTTCAAAATTGGCCAGCTGTGTACGGGATGCTTCCATCGCTTGATGTTGTGCCTCGGCCATATTGATATCGATAAGACCCGTGTAAAGCTCGGCGTAATTCACATCGATATGAATGAAAGAGACTTTCGCATCAAGAGGCTTAGCCAGTGATACGGCTTTCTTAATCAATACTTTACTGTCGTCTGAAAGGTCGACTGCCACAAGTATGTGTTTATAACTCATATTGATATCTCCTTGATAAGGTCATAGTGTCAGATTAGCACTAAGTGTCAGATAATTTTGCTGAAGTGATCTCATATCAATATCGTGGGTACAAACTCTTGCCTCAGTAATCATGTTATAGTGGGTTATACCCAAGTGACTTTAGACCAATCATCCTCGCTGAGCCTGCTCAGCTCGAGGTTACTTGGGTATATTGCATGCACATTAATAGGAGTTAACATGCTGTCTCAAACTATGGTTGAACAATTGAATGAGCAAATTAACCTAGAATTTTTCTCATCCAATCTATACTTACAAATGAGTGCTTGGTGTGAAGACAAAGGTTTTGAAGGTGCGGCTGAATTTTTACGTGCACACGCCGTAGAAGAAATGGAGCACATGCAACGTCTTTTCACTTATGTAAGCGAAACCGGCTCAATGCCAATCCTAGGTGCAATTGAAGCTCCTAAGCATGATTTCGCAAGCCTAGGCGATGTTTTCCGTGAAACCTACGAACATGAGCAAATGATCACGGAAAGAATCAACAAATTGGCGCATGTTGCATTTACAAGCCAAGACTACTCAACGTTTAACTTCCTGCAGTGGTACGTGGCTGAACAGCACGAAGAAGAGAAGTTGTTTAAAGGGATTTTAGATAAGATCGAATTGGTAGGTGAAGACGGCAAAGCATTGTTCTTCATTGACAAAGATCTGGCACAAATGGCAAAAGAAGGTTCATCTTCAATTATGGATGCTCCAGCTGCATAACGCGTTCTCAACGCGCTAAGTAGCGGGTAAAGGACGAAGCATTGATCGTCTTTTTCTCTTGAGCATCATTGAAGATGTAGGGAGGAAAAGATGATCAGTGGAGACACAATCTTATTTGCGCTAATGGTGGTGACGGGAGTTAATATGGTCCGTTATCTCACCGCTCTTCGTTCTCTTATTTACATCATGCGTGAAGCGCATCCTTTGCTTTATCAGCAGGTGGATGGCAATGGATTTTTCACCACCCATGGCAATGTCACTAAACAAGTGAGGTTGTTCCATTACATCAAAAGTAAAGAGTACGACCATCATCATGACGAAGTCTTTACTGGCAAGTGTGAAAGGGTTCGCGGATTATTCATTTTATCGACCGCTTTACTCGGTGTGACCCTACTGGGGGCCTTTATTCTCTAGGTCATCAAGCAGTGCTTGGAATTTAAGCGCTTTTCCCATTCGACATTTGTCGTTAGAATAGCGCCCGCAGAAAGCAAGGATGTGCAATGAGCACATCCTTTTTTATTTGTGGACTTATATACCCAAGTGACTTCAAGGAAAACAACGCAGCGTAATAGCCAGCTCTTTCCAAGTTGTTTGACGTAGAAATCGGGTCAATGACACGCTCCCGAAGGGCGAGTTGCCTTGGTTTGTATACTTTGTTGTCGATTTTTGATTTAGACCCACTAAACCTTTAAATCGCCGCCGCGTCTACAAACCAAGTCATCCTCGCTGAACCAAGCATCTCGAGGTTACTTGGGTATAAACCAATTTAAATAAGTAATTGAGCGTTACCAATGAGTAAGAAATTTGATGTTGTTGTAATTGGCGCAGGTGCGGCAGGTTTGATGTGTGCGGCAGAAGCCGGCAAACGTGGACGCAATGTGCTCGTGCTGGATCATGCAAAAAAGCCAGGACGTAAAATCCTTATCTCAGGTGGTGGTCGTTGTAACTTCACTAACTACGACGTCTCAGCGAGCAACTACTTATGTCAAAACCCACATTTCGTGAAATCGGCGCTATCGCAGTACACCAACTGGGACTTTATCTCGATGGTCAGCAAGCATGGCATCGAGTTTGAAGAGCGCGATCACGGACAGCTGTTCTGTGTTGATGCATTTACCGCAAAAGACATCGTTAAGATGCTACTGGCAGAATGCGACATGCCAAATATTCAGCAGCGTTACCAATGTGATGTACATTCAATTGAGAAAACCGACGCGGGCTTTCGTCTACATGCCGGTACTGAAAACATCGAGTGTGAATCTTTAGTGGTGGCAACAGGCGGCCTGTCGATGCCTAAGCTTGGCGCGACGCCATTTGGCTACAAGATTGCTGAGCAGTTTGAGCTTCCGGTGATTACTACTACGGCAGGTCTAGTACCGTTTACGCTGCATAAAGAAGACAAAGAAGATTTTGCTGAGCTATCGGGCATTGCGATTCCAGCAGAAATCACCGCGCAAGACGGCACCATGTTCAAAGAAGCGTTGCTGTTTACCCACCGCGGCTTGTCGGGCCCTTCGGTACTACAAATTTCTTCATTCTGGAGAGCGGGTCAAAAGGTGACGATTAACCTCGTTCCAAACGACGATATCGCTGAACTACTAGAACGCAGTCGCGAGAAGCATCCGAACCAATCCCTAAAGAACACGCTAGCAAAAGTGCTACCAAAGCGTTTGGTTGAAGTGTTGATTGAACGTAAAGAATTAGCAGACAAACCACTTAAGCAGTTCAACCAGAAAGAGATGACGACCATCGTTGAGCGTTTAGAGAGCTGGGCAGTAGCACCAAACGGTACGGAAGGTTACCGCACTGCAGAAGTGACCCTAGGCGGTGTAGATACTGATCACCTGTCTTCAAAAACCATGGAATGTAAGAACATCAAAGGCTTGTACTTCATCGGTGAAGTGATGGACGTAACCGGCTGGTTAGGTGGTTATAACTTCCAATGGTGTTGGTCGAGCGGCTTTGTCGCAGGGCAGTGGGTGTAACTAGCTAAGTAAAAGAATTGAAAAAGGCCGAGCAAATGCTCGGTCTTTTTATTTGAACAACTTCTCGGCGCGAACTGGGGCGCTAAAACGGAAGCCCTGTCCGTAGATACAGCCGTGCTCATATAGGTATTGTGCTTGTTCGTCGGTTTCGATGCCTTCCGCGACTACCTTAAGTGATAGGGTTTGGCCCATGGCGATGATGGCATTCACAATCGCGTTGCTGTCGGTGTTGCTTGGTAGATCGCTAACAAAAGAACGGTCGATTTTCAGCTTATTGATTGGTAAGCCTTTCAAGTACGACAATGACGAATAACCAGTACCAAAGTCATCCAAAGAAATCTCAATACCTAGCTCGCGTAGTAAGTTAAGTGATGCGATCGCTTGTTGTGGATCTATTAATAAGAAGCTTTCGGTGATTTCTAACTCTAAACGATGAGCTGGGAATTTTGTCTCTTTAAGAATGACGCCCAGCTTAGTAATAAAATCGGATTGCTGAAGTTGGAGTGCCGATACGTTAACCGCGAGCTTACCAAAATCAATGCCGCTATCTAGCCAAGCTCGCCCTTGTAAACATGCTTGTTCAAGTACCCATTTCCCAATGCTTTGAATAAGGCCTGTTTTTTCTGCAATTGGAATGAAGTCTGCCGGAGAAATAACCCCAAGCTCTGGGTGCTGCCAGCGCAGTAATGCTTCGACGCCAACCAACTCGTTCTCACTAAGGTTGTACTGCGGTTGGTATGCCAAATGCAGTTGGTTTTTCTCGATGGCTTCATGCAAGGCCGATTGCATTCTGACATGAGTGACCGACTTATCTGTTAAGTCTGGAGAGTAAAATGCGTAGCCATTTCGACCGTTTTTCTTCGCCAAATACATAGCGGTGTCTGCATTCTTCAACAAGGTTTCGCTGTCTTGGCCATCTTGCGGGTAACGTGCTACGCCAACGCTGGTGGAGATGCGTAACGCTTCGTTTTTACTGACTTCAAAAGGTCGATTGAATAAGCTAAGAATGTCTTCAATGGTGTCGATAAGTTGTGATTCAGAGTCGATATTCGGCAATATGATGACAAACTCATCACCGCCTATTCGTGCAATGTGCGCGCGTAAATGTAGGACTTCTTGAAAGCGTTCTGCGAGTTTTGTTAGTAATTGATCACCACAGAAGTGCCCCATGCTGTCGTTGATGTGTTTGAAATGGTCAATGTCGAGGAATAACGTTGCAAAGGCGTGGTCGTGCTTTTGTCCACTTTCAATGTGTTGCTCGAGAAGGCTAATCAGATGTGTTCGGTTGGGAAGGTTTGTTAGTGGGTCATAAAATGCCATGCGTTGCAGCTTTTCTTCGTGCGCTTTACGTACTGAGATGTCTTCGAACACGCAGATGTAGTTTATCAGATGATTTTTATCGTCCATCACCGCACTGATAGTGGCTAATTGCGGGTAAATGCTGCCATCTTTTTTGCGGTTGATGAATTCGCCTTTCCATTGGCCTTTGGTTTCCAACTGGTGCCAAAGTGTCTTGTAAAAGGCTCCATCATGATGCCCTGAGCGCAGAATATTAGGGTTCTTACCAATCACTTCTTCGGCTGCATAGCCTGTAATATGAGTAAAGGCACTGTTTACATCGAGGATGTTCGCTTTGCGGTCAGTAATCACCATTCCTTCATGGGAGTTGTCGAAGATTTTCGATGCGAGTGAGAGCTGAGTTTCTACCATTTTTCGGCGTGTGACGTTTCTTGTCATCCCCAAAATACCAATTAATTCACCACTGTGATCTCGGATCGGCGATTTGATGGTTTCAAGCCAAGTAGGGTTGTTGTTGTCATCTATCAGGGTGCATTCTTCAACGGTGTTTTGGCTGCCAGTCGCGATCACTAATTGGTCGGTGTCGATGAACTTCTTAGCTCGTTTGCTGCTGAACAATTCAAAGTCATTCTTACCAACAATGTCGCTGCCGGTCATTTGCCATGAGTTTTCCACACTGCGATTGGTCATGGCATAGCGACCGTCGGTACTCTTTATCCACGTATGATCTTCTAAACAATCGATGAACTCTTGCAGGGTCGGCAGCGATTCTGGCAATTGAACTTGATGGCGCTGTTGTTCTTTAAGGTAGGTTTGGCTTATGTCAAAGCTAATTCGTCCAGCGATGGCGCTTAACCAAGCCGCTACCGTTTGCTTCTGTTGGTTTGGATGAACCAAAGCCAGAGCTGCAAACAATTTTCCGTTGGGCAACCAAACAGGGCAGTAGCTTAATGTTTGTGACTCAAAGGAAACTTGCTCAGCATCGAAGTGAGCAGGTTGGAATCGGTCGGTCGCGATATCTAAAATCGCTACAATTTCGCGGTGGTGCTGCGGTGATGTGGCGACTTCACTCAATCGCCATTGATGAGTGTAGCTAAATTTATAGAGCTGACCGTGCGCCTTAGTGGCATCACAGCACTGTTGCAGAGCGAGTTTCCAGTCTGTCATCAATGCAGGAGAGATAGCGAAGCGAAACATAGTTAATAAAGCATCCTGAGCGCCCTTGGATTTGTGTTGTTAACATCTGATTAGACGTTCATATCGGGCTTTGGCTATATCGTATACAAAGCCCGAACAAATCCAAGCAAGGAACACTTCATTAATCGAGTAAACTGTTAGCTAGCTCTCTTTTTTATAAATCCCGTCTCATTTTTGCAATGGTTTCGGATGTGGCTACTGGGCAGTATTCGCTTTTTTTTGCTTTCTGCCAAACTTCACTTGCTGAATGACTAAGCCGCTGATGATCAATACCAAGCCAATCAAAGTGGATGGATGAATGTCTTCGCCAATGATGGTGGCAAGCAGCATTAAAGAGATAAATGGTGAAGCGAAAATTAGGTTGCTGATACGCGCGGTATTTTCGGTCAGTTTGAGTGCGGATAACCACAATACAAAGGTGATGCCCATTTCAAACAAGCCGACATAAGTCACTGCTGCCCAGCCTTTGGCTGTGATTTGGCCCCAATTCGCGCCTTCATAAATACTTAAACCAATCGCAAATGGAATCGCAACCAAGAAGCCAAGTAAGACACCTACCACAGGGTCGGCTTTGTTTTTGGTATTAAGAATCCAGTAGCTTGCCCAAAGCAATGTTGAAAGTAGCGCTAATCCCACACCAAGCGGACTTTCGAATTCCATTCCTAACACATTACCTTTAGTCGCAATCACAATCACGCCGAGGTAACTAAAACCACAAGCGATCCAGTCTTTACCTCGGATTTTCTGACCCAAGAAAACCGCCGCCATTAAGGTAAGGGTGATTGCCCAACTGTAGTTAATTGCTTGTGCTTGAGACGCAGGTAGCAAGTCATAAGCTTTGAATAAGATCAGGTAATAAGCCAGTGGGTTAATCAAACCAAGCAATAGGTAATACCAAGGGTTAGATAAAAATGTGTTACCCAGTTGGTTGAGCTTGCCCTGTGCACCACACACAGTGATAAGTGCGATAGCCGAAACAATACTCGCTATGGTAAGCATCTGAATCGGTGTAAATTCCGCCAAAGTCAATTTAAATGCGGTCGCTACTGTTGACCAAAGTAATACCGCTGATAGCCCAAATCCTAGGGCGCGACGCTCGTTCATGATACCTCTGTGTGATGAAGTGCTGCTCATTGATGCTGATTTGAGCTTGGGTGAGTATGTTGTACGGAGCGCCTAGTGTATGCGAGGATTTTTCATCCAACAAACTGGACATTTATCCAGTATGTAAATACCATTATTAAAGATAAAAAACACAGGCTAACTCGCTATTATGCAATGGATTCTTGAGTATCAATCTCTCATTCTCTCCTCTCTTTTGGCCGCTACAGCCAGCGGCGTGACAGTAGGTTGGTGGGTCAAACAGCGCTTTTCCACTCAAACCCAGCTGCTTGAACAACAACTCTCTTCTGAAAAACAACTTCATCAACAACAACTTGAACAAGTGAAGCAAAGTCTCGCCGATGCGCAGCAAGAACTCGATGAACTTGATGACGAGCGCGACAAAGCAGCATTCGAAGTGCGCCAAACTCACGGTAAATTGATGGCCGCGATGGAAAAGCTGCGCTATTTCGAAGCGGTGAAGCAAGAGCGTCAGCAGTATTTTGATGAGCTAGGACAGATGCGTGAACACAAATCGCGTCTTGAAACCCAGCTTGGTGAGCAGCAAGCGCGACACGAACAAATCAACCAAGCCAATGCTGAAAAACTGCAAATTCTTGAGCAAGCAGAAGTGCGTTTGAAGCAGCAATTTGAACACCTAGCGAATCAGTTGTTTGAAGAGAAAACCGCCAAAGTCGACATGCAAAACCGTCAGAGTTTGGAAGGTTTGCTGTCTCCACTCAAAGAGCAACTGGAAGGGTTCAAGAAACAAGTCAACGACAGCTTTAGCCAAGAAGCCAAAGAGCGTCACACCTTGGTGCATGAGTTGAAGAACCTGCAACGTTTGAATGAGCATATGACCCGGGAAGCGGTCAATCTGACTCAAGCTCTGAAAGGTGACAACAAGCAGCAAGGCAACTGGGGTGAAGTGGTTCTGGCTCGTGTATTGGCAGAATCTGGTTTGCGTGAAGGGCACGAGTACCAAACTCAGGTGAGCTTGCAAAACGAAGCAGGCAAGCGCTATCAGCCGGATGTGATAGTTCACTTACCGCAAAACAAACAAGTGGTGGTCGATTCGAAAATGGCGCTGGTGGCGTACGAGCGCTACTTCAACGCAGAGAGCGACATTCAACGAGATCAGGCGCTGAGCGATCACCTAGCCGCGCTGCGCGCGCACATCAAAGGCTTGAGCCTTAAAGATTACCATCAGCTAAAAGGCATTCAGAGCCTAGACTACGTACTGATGTTTATTCCGGTGGAACCTGCATTTCAAGTGGCGATACAAGCTGACCCGAGCTTGGTCAAAGACGCGATGGAGCAAAACATTATTTTGGTCAGCCCTACCACTTTGCTGGTGGCGCTACGTACGATAGATAACTTGTGGCGTAACGAACGCCAAAATGAAAACGCTCAGTTGATCGCTGAACGAGCGGCAAAATTGTACGACAAACTGCGTTTGTTTGTTGATGATATGGAAGGGCTGGGCGGTGCACTAGACAAAGCCAACCAAACGTACCAAGGCGCAATGAATAAGCTAGCAACAGGGCGAGGCAACGTGATCCGTCAAGCGGAAAGCTTTAAGCAACTAGGAGTAGAAGTAAAACGTCCAATCTCGCCAGATCTTGCTCAGTTGGCGCAGACAGAGTCATTTTCGGAAAATGCTTCTTTAGTAGAAAGACATCCGGCTGAGGATAAAGTAAACTAATCGCCCGCAGTACAGTGGGCGACCCTATTTGTTATCAACCGCCCCGAAGTGAAAAAGTGCTGCCCAAGAGGAATCAGAATGACGGACACAAGTGTGCAATCAAATACAGCGTTAGATAACGACACTACCCACTTTGGTTTTACCACAGTGGCAAAAGACGAAAAAGTGACCAAAGTTGCCGAAGTTTTCCACTCAGTGGCAGCAAAATACGACATCATGAATGACTTGATGTCAGGTGGTGTTCACCGCCTTTGGAAGCGTTTTACTATTGATTGCAGTGGCGCTCGTCCGGGACAACGCGTTCTCGATCTAGGTGGTGGTACAGGTGATTTAACAGCGAAATTCTCACGCATTGTTGGCGACCAAGGTCACGTGATCCTAGCGGACATCAACAACTCAATGTTGAATGTCGGTCGTGACAAACTGCGTGATAACGGCATTGTGGGTAACGTGCATTACGTTCAAGCGAACGCAGAAGAACTGCCGTTCCCAGATGATTACTTTGACGTGATCACTATCAGTTTTTGTCTACGTAACGTCACCGATAAAGACCAAGCGCTGCGCTCTATGTTCCGCGTATTGAAACCAGGTGGTCGTTTGTTGGTACTTGAGTTCTCAAAACCAATCCTAGACCCACTATCAAAAGTGTACGACGCGTACTCGTTCCACCTATTGCCGAAAATGGGTGAGCTAGTGGCAAATGACGCAGACAGCTACCGTTACCTAGCAGAATCTATCCGTATGCACCCAGACCAAGAAACACTGGAAGGCATGATGAAAGAAGCGGGCTTCGAAAACACCAAATACTACAACCTAACGGGTGGTATTGTGGCGCTGCACCGCGGCTACAAGTTCTAAGGATAAGCGGTATGCCATTTGAACCTCTTATCACTGCCGTTATTGAAACGACACTAAATACGCTGATTAAAGACGATCCTGAATTGGATCGTCGTTTGTCACGTCTTAAAGGTCAGGCGATTCAAATTCACCTCAAAGAAATCAATAAGACGCTGACGTTCATCTTCAGCCAGCAAATCGATGTTTTGGGCAATTACGAAGGTCAGCCAGATTGTTATCTGTCGCTGAATCTAAGCGTACTTCCTGAGCTGCGCGATCAAGCCAACATCACTCGCCTTATTAAGCAAGATAAGCTTGAGCTTGAAGGTGACATCCAACTTGCACAGAAATTCTCTCAATTGATGGTTGATTGCAAGCCAGATATTGAAGAGTGGCTGTCTCGAGTGACGGGGGATGTCGTGGCACATACCTTTGTGCAAGGCACCAAAAACGTCGGCGGTTTCTTTGCTTCTCAAGCGGAAAAACACCAACGCCACCTTGCTCAAGTGGTAACAGAAGAATGGAAATTGGCGCCAGCACCGCTGGAAATCGCCCACTTCTGTGACCAAGTAGATGACGTTCGCAGTCAAGCTTCTCGTGTCGAAGCGCGCCTAAACGTACTACTAAATAAGTTCGACTCGGATAAGCCTACGCTGGAGAACTCATGACGCCAGCAGAAATAAAGCGCTTATATCAAATCATTAAAGTTCAGCTGGAATACGGCTTGGATGAGTTGTTGCCTGATCATCAACTGACCAAAGCGCCGCTTTTGATGCGCAAAAGCTTATTCTGGATTAAGAACAAGCACCCAGAGAAACCGTTAGGTGAGCGTCTTCGTCTCGCTCTGCAAGAACTAGGTCCGGTTTGGATTAAGTTTGGTCAGATGATGTCGACCCGCCGTGACCTTTTCCCTCCACATATCGCTGATCCTCTTGCGCTTTTGCAAGACCAAGTTGCGCCATTTGATGGGCAGTTAGCGAAAGAACAAATGGAACTCGCTCTGGGCGGTCCATTAGAAAACTGGTTTACTGAATTTGATATCAAACCGTTAGCGTCTGCGTCGATTGCTCAGGTGCATACCGCGCGATTAAAAGACACTAACCAAGAAGTGGTATTAAAGGTCATCCGTCCAGATATTCGTCCGGTCATTGATTCAGATCTAAAACTGATGCACCGAATGGCGCGTATAGTCGCCGGAGCGATGCCTGAAGCACGTCGTTTGAAACCAGTTGAAGTGGTTCGCGAGTACGAAAAAACCTTACTTGATGAACTCGATTTGCGTCGCGAAGCGGCGAACGCGATTCAACTGCGTCGCAACTTCGAAGGCAGTGAAGAGCTTTACGTACCAGAAGTTTTTCCTGACTTTAGTAATGAAACTGTCATGGTTTCTGAGCGAATATATGGCATCCAAGTCTCTGATATTGAAGGCTTGGAAGCGAATGGCACCAATATGAAATTGCTCGCGGAACGCGGCGTGAGTGTCTTCTTCACTCAGGTGTTCCGAGACAGCTTTTTCCATGCCGACATGCACCCGGGCAACGTGTTCGTTAAACCGGAGCATCCAGATAATCCGATGTGGATTGGGCTGGATTGCGGGATCGTTGGTACACTTAACACTGAAGACAAACGCTATCTGGCGGAAAACTTCCTCGCTTTCTTCAATCGTGATTACCGCCGCGTAGCGGAATTGCACGTTGATTCGGGGTGGGTACCTGCCGATACCAATGTCGATGAATTTGAATTTGCGATTCGCATCGTGTGTGAACCAATCTTTGCTAAACCACTGTGTGAAATCTCTTTCGGTCACGTACTGTTGAATCTGTTCAACACTGCGCGTCGATTCAATATGGAAGTGCAACCGCAGCTTGTATTGCTACAAAAAACGCTGTTGTACGTCGAAGGACTGGGTCGCCAGTTGTACCCGCAACTAGATTTGTGGGAGACCGCGAAACCTTTCCTTGAAGAATGGATGATGAACCAAGTCGGTCCGCAAGCTTTAGTGAATGCCATTAAAGACCGTGCGCCGTTTTGGGCAGAGAAGTTACCGGAACTGCCGGAGCTGCTTTACGATAGCCTTAAACAAGGTAAAGCCATGAATCAACGCATGGATCAGCTTTATCAAGGTTACCGTCACAGCAAGCGTCAGCAGGCGACAGGAAAGTTTTTATTTGGTGTTGGAGCCACTTTAGTCGTATGCTCGGCAATATTGGTGGATAACGCTTATGAGCAGCTATCGATGGCCAGCGGTATCGCAGGTGTCACATTTTGGCTGCTTAGTTGGCGAGCTTATCGTCGATAGACGTTAAACTCTTGAAATAATTTTGTTTAAAGACCCGAGGTAAAAAGAATGGGTGGTATCAGTGTTTGGCAACTTTTAATCATTGCTGTAATTGTTGTATTGCTATTCGGAACTAAGAAACTACGCGGTATCGGTGGCGATCTGGGTGGTGCCGTTAAGGGCTTCAAGAAAGCGATGAGCGAAGATGATTCTGCGAAGAAAGAAGACAAAGACGCAGACTTCGAGCCAAAAAGTTTAGAAGAGCAGCAAAAGAAAGAAGCTGCTCCTGAAACGAAAAAAGACAAAGAGCAGGCGTAAAACGTGTTTGATATCGGTTTTTGGGAACTGGTATTAATATCTGTTGTTGGTCTGGTTGTTCTTGGTCCCGAGCGTTTGCCACATGCCATCCGCAGTGTCTCTCGTTTTGTCGGAGCAGCGAAGAGTATGGCAAATAGCGTCAAAGACGAATTGTCACACGAGCTAAAAGTCCAAGAACTGCAAGAAAACTTGCGTAAAGCTGAGCAAATGGGGATGGATGATCTGTCTCCTGAGCTAAAGTCTTCTGTTGAAGAACTGAAGAAAGCCGCGCAATCTGTAAACCGCCCTTACGCGGAACCAACCAAATCAGACGCAGAGCCGCAAGAAGCTGCAAAAGCGACTGAAACCGTTGAGAAAGCGGAAGAGATTAAGGTTACAGCGGCAGATAAGAAAGCCGAATAGTCTCATTAGGAGGAGCTACTAGACATTGGTAGCTCCTTTTTGATCTGGTTTTTAAAAAGAGGTTTGCCATGTCTACCGTCGAGCAGACACAACCTTTAATTAGTCATCTATTAGAACTTCGCAATCGACTGCTAAAAGCAATTGCCGCAGTATTGGTCGTGTTTGTAGGGCTAATTTATTTCTCCAACCACATTTATGAATTTGTTTCTGCACCTTTGGTAGAGCGTTTACCTGAAGGCGCGACGATGATCGCAACCGATGTGGCTTCACCCTTCTTTACACCGCTGAAGCTAACGCTTATCGCATCGGTGTTTGTCGCGGTGCCGTTTATTTTGTACCAAGTTTGGGCATTTGTGGCGCCCGGGTTGTACAAGCATGAACGTCGTTTGATCATGCCATTGTTATTCTCAAGTTCGTTGCTGTTTTACTGCGGTGTGGCGTTCGCTTACTTCGTGGTGTTCCCACTGGTGTTTGGCTTCTTTACCGCTATCTCTCTTGGTGGGGTAGAGTTTGCAACCGACATTTCGAGCTACCTCGATTTTGTACTAGCGCTGTTTATGGCGTTTGGTATTGCGTTTGAAGTACCAGTCGCGATTATCTTGTTATGCTGGACAGGCGCAACGACACCACAAGATCTGAAAGAGAAGCGTCCATACATTATTGTGTGTGCGTTTATTGTCGGCATGCTATTGACGCCGCCGGATATGATCTCGCAAACCCTTTTAGCAATCCCAATGTGTTTGCTGTTTGAGGTAGGCTTGTTCTTCGCACGTTTCTACACTCGCAAAGATGAAACGGAAGAGGCGGAAGCAGAAGAGTAATCTCTCCTTCTCAATAGAGAAAAGCGGCTTTTTCGAGCCGCTTTTTCGTTTTCTAAACCTAGCCAAATTATCTCACACGCTTGATGTATCCACATCGTGAGCAAACATACACCTCTTTAATCCCCATTAATTTCTCCCAAAGCCTGCGCTGACGACGCTGTAAGTAACCCCCATGTTTGCACATACATATCCCTATTTTTATTGGTTGTTTATTTGGGGGACTTTATGTGATGTTAGTTCCATTGTTAAATAAAGCTTCTGTATGTGATTCAGTAGGTTATCTACCAAATCAATACAGTCACATTTAACGGAATAAAGTTCTAATTATCTGAGATGGAAGTATGGTGCACGTTTGAAACGAGTTTAAAGGTTATTAGGTGAAGTGAGTTTGACTGTGTAACGACTTGTAATGGTTGAAAGCGGGAAAGGCGACCCATGAAGAGCCACCTTATTGCGGTTGGATTGGACTGAGCCAATTATCTCAGCTTAAGGACATAACCGCATTTAGAACAGACATAAACTTCTTTAATGCCGATTAGTTTTTGAATCCAACTGCGCTGCTGACGTTGCAAATAAACTCCATGATTACACATTATGAGTCCCATCTATTTTGATTTTATAAGCCGACGGGCATTTTATGTGAAATTATTTCCATACATGCAATGATGTGAATAATATAGTTATCCATCTCAAATATATGATTTTTTTATACTATACGTAAAGATCCCATACGAGCTCAAAGTCAGACGGAGGTTCATAACGTTTTCGTCCAAGTTGTTCGCTTTGAAGTCGGGATAAAAAGTGTGACAAGTAGAGAAGAAATTATTTAACTCTGAGCATATATCCACATCGTGAACAGACGTAGACTTCTTTAATTCCGATCAGTTTTTGCCAAAAAGTTCGTCTGTGGCGCTGTAGGTAAATATTGTGTTTGCACTGTTCCATAAATTGCCCAACTCAATAAGTGTATGAGCAATATTAGGAATCTTAATGGCTCTGTCTCAATAGCACGGATTTTTGAATTTATCAGCCGGTGCTATAGAAATAGAGTAAGGTGACTGAATGTGAGGTCTATAACCCTGAGGCTATTTGAGGTTAAACAGCGCTTCTGCGTTTTTAGTCGTTCGGGTGTCGATAGCTTCAAGGCTTTCCCCACGAAGTTCGGCCACGCGCGCCGCCACTAGAGAAGTATAAGCTGGCTCGTTGCGTTTACCACGATGTGGTACAGGTGCAAGGTAAGGACAGTCTGTCTCTAGAATCACCCAATTCATGTCCAGGTGCGGGATAACTTTATCCATGCCGCCGTTTTTAAACGTAGAAACACCACCTAGACCTAAGTGGAACCCTAGCTCATTGATCGCTTGCGCTTCTTCTACGCTGCCACCAAAACAGTGGAATACGCCACGCAAGCGACCGTCTTGTTCTTGACGCAGTAAGGTCAGCGTTTCTTCAATCGAGTCACGTGTGTGGATAACGACAGGCAAATCCATCTCTTTTGCCCAGTTTAACTGAGTCACAAACGCCATTTCTTGTTCCGCGCGGAAGGTTTTATCCCAGTACAGGTCGATACCGATTTCACCCACTGCAATGAAGTTGTGCTTTTCAAACCGACCACGAATGATTTCTAGTGTTTGCTCAACATTGCCATCTACATAACATGGATGCAGACCCATCATTGAGCGACAAACCTCAGGATAAGCCGCCTCGGTTTTTAGCATCGGCTCAATAGATTCAAGATCGATGTTTGGTAGCAGAATTCTATCAATGCCTTGTTCTAAAGCACGTTTCACCACCTCGTTGCGGTCGTTATCAAATTCGCTAGCGTAAATATGAGCGTGAGTATCGATCATGGTTGGTCTCTATGGTTCATCGGTGTATGGAATTAGTGAGAAGTATACTTGAGTGTGAGTGCTGGGTCATTTTCGGTTTTTTTCATGCCGTTTTTCCATATTGCTGCTCGCAAGGTGCATCAAGAGTGATATGATTTTGCCACCAGATGATTTGATCATCGTAACCTTCCAGACAAGGAGAAAGTGGTGTCTGTATCAATTCAAGGTCCATTCCCTGCACGCCGTATGCGTCGTATGCGTAAGCACGATTTTAGTCGTCGTCTGATGGCTGAAAACCAAGTTTCAGTAAACGATCTGATTTACCCAATGTTCATTTTGATGGGCAAAGATCGTCGTGAAAGTGTTGAATCGATGCCGGGTGTAGAACGTTTGTCGATTGATTTAATGCTAGAAGAAGCACAATACCTAGCAAACCTAGGCGTACCAGCAATCGCGCTTTTCCCTGTCGTAAACCAAGACGCTAAAAGCTTATGTGCTGCTGAAGCTTACAACCCTGAAGGTTTGGTTCAGCGCGCAGTACGTGCATTAAAAGAGCACGTGCCTCAAATCGGTGTGATCACAGATGTGGCACTCGACCCGTTCACTACTCACGGCCAAGACGGCATCATCGATGAAGATGGCTACGTGATGAATGATGAGACAACCGAAGTTCTCGTAAAACAAGCGCTGTCTCACGCAGAAGCAGGCGCTGACGTGGTTGCACCATCAGACATGATGGATGGTCGTATCGGCAAAATCCGTGAAGCACTAGAAGAAGCGGGTCACATCCATACTCAAATCATGGCTTACTCTGCGAAATACGCATCAAACTACTACGGTCCATTCCGTGATGCAGTTGGTTCATCAGCGAACCTAAAAGGTGGCAACAAGAAAAACTACCAAATGGACCCTGCGAATACAGATGAAGCGCTACATGAAGTGGCTCTTGATATCAATGAAGGCGCTGACATGGTGATGGTTAAGCCAGGCATGCCTTACCTTGATGTGGTTCGCCGTGTTAAGGCTGAGCTTCAAGTTCCAACGTTCGCTTACCAAGTTTCGGGTGAGTACGCGATGCATAAAGCAGCCATCATGAATGGTTGGCTGAAAGAACGCGAGACAGTGATGGAATCGCTACTTTGCTTCAAACGTGCAGGCGCAGATGGCATCCTGACTTACTTCGCGAAAGATGTAGCAGAGTGGCTAGCGGAAGAAAATGCACAAGCTGCAGAGCATCTAGTCAAAGCGCAAGAAGCGACAGACGAGTAATTATCGCTCAATGAGAAAAGCCAGACCGACAATTGTTGTCGGTCTGAATATACCCAAGTAACCTCAAGACGGAATACACACGGCTTGAAGTTACTTGGGTATATTTATTTCTGGAGAGTAAGACAATGACAATGCTGATTCGTGAAGGCACGCTGGAAGAGGCGATCCAAGTGGTAGCTCGTGTTACTGAGTTTGCACATGGTGAGACGGTTGAATCCATGGCTGAGCGCCTAGGAGATAAAAAAAGTTTAATCCTAGTGGCTGAGAAAGCAGGGACGATCCTAGGTTTCAAAATCGGCTACGAGTTAGATGAATATACCTTCTACAGTTGGTTTGGTGGCGTAGCACCAGAAGCGCGCAATGAAGGCGTGGCGCAAATGTTATTAGAAGCGCAAGAGGAATGGGTAGTAGAGCAGGGCTACAAAACTTTAAAAGTGAAATCTCGTAACCAATTTCCTGCCATGCTTCGCTTGTTGCTAAGAAATGAATACATTATTGAAAAGTTTGAAGAAAAACCGAACTTACGTGAGTCTAGAGTACGCTTCATTAAGGCGCTATAAAAAATAAATGAGATTTTTTCTCATTTAGGTATTGACTGTTAAATGAGAATCATTATTATTAAACCTGTCTTAGGGAATGAGGAAAGTTCACAAGGACGTTGAATTGCTAATTAACCGAGTGTTGAGAAGGTAATGAAACATTTTCCCCAGAACTTGCACTAATTCTTTTTGACACGACATTGCTCACATTGCTTCCAGTGTAATTTATAGCTTCTTGGTTAAGCTGCCATACAAATGGAAATAGCTTTACCACTTCTGCTAGGCGACCCAATTGGGTCGCTTTTTTCTTTTCTGTGATTTCTAATTGACGCCTCTATCGGCAACTTTTCCACATGTCATGATCATTTCAGGATCGTTGATCTTGTCTTTTGTTTTAAAATAATTTCCATTAAAACAATGGTTTATATTTGTTTTTTTCTGTCTTTATTTCCATGGGATAACCAGTGGATAATTTCTATAAACAGAGTTATCCACAGTGAGAGGTGTTTTTCGTGAATAACATCGGAAAATTTCCGCGAACTTGATCGAGCGAACAAGATAGATTCGGATCAGCAGTCATGGCATTCTAAGCAGATCTATTAAGTACTGATTTGGATACAGACAATTATGGCAAGTATTCCTGAAAATCCGTTGATTCTGATCGACGGTTCTTCTTATCTATATCGCGCTTTTCACGCTTACCCAGGCACGATGAGTAACGGTGAAATTCCAACTAACGCAGTTTACGGTGTGGTGAACATGTTACGCAGTATGATGCGTCAGTTTGCTTCGGATCGCATTGCGGTGGTTTTCGATGCGAAGGGTAAAACCTTCCGAGACGATATGTACCCAGAATACAAAGCGAACCGTCCACCAATGCCGGATGATCTTCGTTGCCAAATTGAGCCACTGCATAACGTCATTCGTGCAATGGGTCTGCCACTGATCTGTATTCCTGGCGTAGAAGCTGATGATGTTATCGGAACTTTGGCTTATCAAGCATCACAACAGGGCATGCCGGTTTTGATCAGTACAGGCGATAAAGACATGGCTCAGCTTGTCGATGATAACGTCACCTTGATCAATACCATGACTAACGTCGTGATGGATCGTGAGGGGGTGATTGAGAAGTTTGGTATTCCACCAGAGCTGATCATCGATTACCTAGCGTTGATGGGCGATAAAGTCGACAACATCCCCGGCGTTCCGGGTGTTGGTGATAAAACTGCAACTGCACTTCTGCAGGGGATCGGCGGTCTAACTAAGCTGTATGAAAACCTCGACGATATCGCTGCGCTTGGTTTCCGTGGTTCCAAAACCATGGCGAAGAAGCTTGTGGACAACAAAGACGATGCGATGATGTCTTATGAGTTGGCAACCATCAAGTTGGATGTGGAGCTGGAAGAGACGCCAGAATCATTGCTAAAAGCAGAGCCAAGCACAGATGAGCTGATCAAACTGTACGGTCAGTTGACGTTCAAGTCTTGGTTGAATGAGTTATTAGAAGGCGGCACAGGTGTCGTAGAAGCGGATGAATCAACCGGCGCAGTGCGTGGTGGTTCTGCTTCATCTAAAGCAGATATGGACACCTCAGCAGTAAAAATCGACCGTAGCCAATACGAAACCATCCTGGATGAAGCTTCATTTAATGCTTGGTTAGACAAACTAAAAGCGTCTGAGTTATTTGCGTTTGATACCGAAACCGACAGCCTAGATTACATGGTGGCAAACCTAGTAGGTCTATCATTTGCGACCGATGAAGGCATTGCGGCTTATGTACCAGTGGCCCATGACTATCTAGATGCGCCTCAGCAACTTGATCGTGATTGGGTACTCGAACAGCTTAGGCCAATTCTTGAAGATGAAGCTCAATCGAAAGTTGGTCAAAACTTAAAATACGACGCATCTGTGCTAGCTCGCTACGGCATTGAGATGAAAGGTATCAAGCAAGACACTATGTTAGCGTCTTACGTTTACAACAGCGTAGGTGGCAAACATGATATGGACAGCTTGGCACTGCGCTTTCTACAACACAGCTGCATTTCATTCGAGCAAATCGCAGGTAAAGGTAAGAATCAACTGACCTTCAACCAAATCGATCTGGATGAAGCTTCACCATACGCCGCGGAAGATGCGGACGTGACACTTCGTCTACATAACCGTTTGTTTGCCAACATCGAGCAAGATGAGAAGCTAAAAACCGTATACGAAGAAATCGAAATGCCACTTGTACCAGTGCTGTCTCGCATTGAACGCACAGGTGTACTGATTGATGACATGAAGCTTAGTGCGCAGTCGGTAGAGATCGCCGCACGTCTGGATGAGCTTGAGCAGAAAGCCTATGAGATTGCAGAGCAAGAGTTCAACATGAACTCACCGAAGCAGTTGCAAGCACTTCTGTTTGAGAAAATGGGTCTGCCAGTCATCAAGAAGACACCATCAGGGACGCCTTCTACTAATGAAGAGGTGCTGCAAGAACTGGCTCTGGATTACCCACTACCAAAACTGATTTTGGAATACCGTGGTCTGGCGAAGTTAAAATCAACGTACACCGACAAATTACCGAAGATGATTAACCCATCAACGGGCCGTGTGCATACTTCTTACCACCAAGCGGTTACTGCAACGGGACGTCTATCTTCAACCGATCCTAATTTGCAGAACATTCCAATTCGTAACGAAGAAGGTCGTCGTATTCGTCAGGCATTTATTGCACCGACGGGATATAAGATCTTGGCAGTCGACTACTCTCAAATTGAATTGCGTATTATGGCGCACCTGTCAGGTGACCAAGCGCTGCTTGATGCGTTCCGTGATGGTAAAGATATCCATGCAGCAACGGCGGCAGAAATCATGGGTGTTTCTATCGACCAAGTCTCAAGTGAACAGCGTCGTCGTGCAAAAGCGGTTAACTTTGGTTTGATTTACGGAATGAGCGCATTTGGCTTAGCAAAACAGCTCGGTATTCCGCGTGGTGAAGCGCAGGCTTACATGGACAAGTACTTCGAACGTTACCCTGGTGTAATGCAGTACATGGAAGACACGCGTAGTACTGCTTCTGCACAAGGTTACGTAGAGACGATTTTTGGTCGCCGTCTGCATCTTCCTGAAATTCAATCTCGTAACGGTATGCGTCGTAAAGCTGCTGAGCGTGCCGCGATTAACGCGCCGATGCAGGGTACCGCTGCGGATATCATCAAGAAAGCGATGTTATTAGTGGATGAGTGGATTCAGCAAGAAGGTAATGGTCGAGTGAAACTTCTCATGCAAGTGCACGATGAATTGGTTTTTGAAGTTGAAGAGTCTTCTTTGTCCGAAATTGAAAATAAAGTACAGAATTTGATGGAATCTGCAGCAGAACTGAAAGTGCCTCTAGTGGCAGAAGCAGGTCACGGTGATAACTGGGACCAAGCACACTAGTCACTTTTAAATCAATTTTACTAATTAAACATGAGCCAGCGCACAAACGCTGGCTTTTTTGTGCTAATAAAAAAGCAATTCAATTGTGAGAATTATTGTTGCTTAATAAAACTTTCATGAAAAAAAATTACAAAAATTCTTTGCAAATCTGACCAATTGTTGTACATTATCTCTCGTAGGGTACAGAGGTAAGATGTTCTATCTTTCAGACCTTTTGTTTCACGTTATTGGATTAGGCTGATTCAGCCGCCCCAGTCAGTTTTTGACTGGGGCGTTTTTTATTGGGCGAAAGAAAATTTTTCTTTTTGATCAATAAGTTAAAATAGTCCACAAAAATGCACTTCTTTAGACCTCTCTAAGTTACTGTCAAATCTAGCTTTTTCATTCCAATTTATTGCGTTATTCATGCTGTAAATTTACGCCAGTCACACTATTATTTTTTCTCGAAAGAAACTAAGTTACGTCTTTTTGATGTTCTGCTTAACTTAACTATATGAATAATAGGGCTATTGTGTCGTGTGGGTGAGGGTGTTTGGTTTGAGGTAGAAGATAAGATTGCTTTTTAACCTATTGAAATCGAATCTCAGTTCAGTAATGCTTCGCCACATAACAATAATTACCAATTTTTCTCTCCCGTTATCCCTGCCAGGAAGGTGGGGATTTTTATTGCCTGAAATTCATCTTTCTTACTCCCAGATAAGCAAAAGCCCCACCAAAAGGCAGGGCTGTGTCGAAAAAATTTAACAAATTTTGTTAATTATTCTTCGTTGCTCTCTTGAGCGTCATCTTGTTCGTCTTCTTCAAGAAGGTGTGCGATTGCCGGTGCAAACCAAACGTCCAGTTTGGCACGAAGCTGATCAACTCCCAGACCTTTCAATGAAGAGAACACATCAACCGATACATCGCCACCAAACGTCTCTGCTTGTTTGCGAATTTTCAGTAGTACCTGTTTACGAGCGCCGCTTTTTAGCTTGTCAGCTTTAGTCAGCAGTACTTGCACAGGGATGCGGCTGTCGATTGCCCAGAAAATCATTTGCTGGTCGAGATCTTTCATTGGGTGACGAATGTCCATTAGAACCACGAGACCTTTTAGACACTCACGTTTCTGTAGGTATTCACCTAATGACTTTTGCCATTTGTTCTTCATCTCAACCGGTACTTGAGCGAAGCCGTATCCTGGCAAATCGACGATATGACAACCTTCTTGTACTTTGAAAAGGTTGATCAATTGAGTACGACCTGGGGTCTTTGATGTCTTCGCTAGACTTTTTTGGTTAGTCAGGCGATTCAGTGCACTCGATTTACCAGCGTTTGAGCGTCCTGCAAACGCAATTTCGACACCTTCGTCCTCCGGTAAGTGACGAATATCGGGTGCGCTGGTGATGAAATGCGTGTTTTGGTAATGAATTTTTACGCTCACTGTTAACTCCATCTCGACTTTGTGTAGTCGATTGATTACTTTTTTGTGAAATTGTGTAAAATAACCGTGCTCGGCATAAGGTCGCCTATTGTACCATGAGTGTACGCGGTATGTTCACATTCCGTGGTACTGGAAGCTTGATAATTATAATGGAATGTCATGAAGAAATTAGCGCTAATTTTGAGTCTTTTAGCCAGTTGCTCAGTATGGGCCCAAGGTAATATTGAAGCTGGTAAAGCAAAATCACAAACCTGTGTCGCCTGTCACGGAGCAGATGGTAACAGTGCACTAGCAATGTACCCGAATCTTGCAGGCCAACACGCTAAGTATCTTGAGAAGCAATTAAAAGATCTAAAACTAGGTATGACTAGTGGTGGTAAACAAGGTCGTTACGATCCTGTAATGAGTGGTATGGCTATGCCACTAAGTGATGAAGACATCGCGGATCTATCTGCTTACTATGCCTCTTTACCTATTGCAGAGAGCTCAACCCCTGAAAATGTGGTCGAGCAAGGTAAGGTACTTTACACCGCTGGTGATGCAGAGCGTGGTCTAACCGCATGTATCGCGTGTCACGGTCCTCGTGGTAACGGCACTGAGCTTTCAGGTTTCCCTAAAATTTCTGGTCAGCAAGCTGACTACATCAAAGCTCAGTTAGAGAAGTTCCGTGATGGTGCTCGTGGTAATGATATGAATGCCATGATGCGTGACATCGCAAAGAAAATGACAGACGAAGACATCGAAGTTCTGTCGAAATACGTTGGCGGTCTGCACTAAGCCCCTACACCGCGTTCGAGCAAAGTTATACAGGAATGCCCCAACTATTGGTTGGGGCATTTTTGTTTGTGGCTTTGTGTGATCTCGATCTTATTCAATGTTAAACATAAAAGTGATAGATAGCTTGAAGCCTTGTGAGACATTTGCCATACGTGATCGATGCGATTTCTCTCTATAACTTTTAAGTTATTGATAAAATGGGTTATTTATTTATGGCAAAAAATTAGTGTCATTAATTGCTTTTGGTGACTTGTTGGTTTTTACGAAACCCGTAAAGTAGACGGTGTTCACAAGGAGTGAACCTCAGGAATTTAGACCATGGATATAAGGTCTCCAAGGACGCAAGCGAAGGACGTTTGGTAGTCGGAAAAGGGACTTAGATAGGCAAGGAGCCTATCAGATATGGATGGTCATCTAGTCTAACGGTTAAGACAGCGAAACGGATCAGGCTTCAGGAAGTAGCTCAGTAAACAGGAAGTGAAAGGATAGCCAAAACTCATCAGGAAGATGAAGAACAACACTTTTTGGCAGGGAAAGCTTGAAAAACAAAAGGATTCTTGGTGCACCAGATGTGTGCAACACAGTTTCGCCACTTATTGGTGGCATTCAGAAAGCGACAGTCTCACTGTCGCTTTTTTTATATTCATTTTTGCCAATCAAAGTTTTTTAACAAAAACTGCTGAAAAAGTATCCAGCAACACTCCAATCTGTGTCCACTTTCTGGTATGTTTCGCATCCCTGTTTGAGGAAGTCAGCATGCACACCTGTCCTTTATGCCAGAATCAGCGCACTCACCACTTTTTTGAAGATAAGCGACGCGAGTATCTTCAGTGTGAACAGTGCAGTTTGGTATTCGTCAATCCAGACCAACGTTTGGATGCGAAAACTGAAAAAGCTCACTATGATCTGCATGAGAACAATCCTGAAGATATGGGATATCGACATTTTTTGTCGCGAATTGCTGACCCAATCGCAGAGCGAATTTTACCACAATCGAACGGAATCGACTTTGGTTGTGGTCCAGGCCCTACGCTTTCATTAATGTTAGAAGAAGCGGGGCACAACATGGCGTTGTATGATCTTTACTATCACCCTAATACATCGGTGTTAGAAAAGCAGTATGACTTCATGACAGCAACAGAGGTGATCGAACACCTCTACCACCCCGATGTGGTGTGGAAGCAATGGTTGAATTTAGTTAAGCCAGGTGGCTGGATAGGCCTGATGACGAAAATGGTCATCGATGTAGAAGCCTTTCAATCATGGCATTATAAGAACGATCCTACTCACGTGGTGTTCTTTAGCCGTGAAACGTTCCAGTTCCTAGCTGAGCGGGATAAGCTCGAACTCGAATTTATTGGTAATGATGTAATTTTACTGAGGAAAGCCCAGTAATGAGCCGTAGTAAAAAATCTAGAAAGCCAGGTGCAGCAGGCGCACCTGAGTTTGTTGTCACTCGTAACCGCACAGAATCTGACGTTGAAGGCCGTCTACGCAAGCGCGCTAAAAAGCGTAAAGGCTTGAAGACAGGTAACCGTAACTCAGAAGTGAATGAACAGAAGAAGCAATCGGCTGCCCAAAATCGTGATCCACGTTTAGGTAGTAAGAAGAAAATTCCTCTGATCGTTGAGCCAGCGAAGAAGATGACAAAACAAGAGCGTCGCCTATCGGCTGAGCAAGAGCTAGAGATGCTAGAAAACGATGCGCAATTGAACGTGTTGTTGGATCGCATTGAAGCGGGTGAGAACCTAGGCACGGGTCTACAGAAGTTCGTAGATGAGAAGCTAGATCGCATCGAAAAACTGATGGACCAACTTGGTCTCCTTGAGCCGGAAGAAGAGGAAGACTTCACCGCTCCTGCTGCTAAAGGCACTCGCAACGACGATGACCTACTAGCGGATTTCGATGACATCAACTTCGACGACTACAAAGGATAAGTAATTCATGAACGTAACCTTATTAGCGATTGCGGGTGCTGTGATCATTATCGCGCTGGCTTCATATGCAGGTTACCTTCTGCTTCAATTGAAAAAGCAAAAGGAATTGCAGCTGAAGCATAAAAAATTGGCGATCGATAAACGTAACGCCAACATTTTTGAGAACGTGCATACTTTGTGTCAGGCTGGCATTCAAGGCCAGTGTGATTTATCTGAAATCAGCATTCGTGTATACAACATCATGGACTATGTTCAGGGTGAAGACCGTGTGGATTTTGATAAAACGTACCCAGCGATTTCTGAGCTTTACCATATTGTGAAAGATATGGCGCGTGGTGAAGACCGACAGCAACTTGCGAAGAAAGAGCGTATGCAACAAAACTTGGATCGCCATAAAGCAGAACAGCGCTTGACGGATACGATCGTAGAAGAACTCAAAGTGTTGCAAAAAAACGTCCAGCCACTGAATAACCAAATCAATATTCAGATGATCTAGTTTGTATCCCCAATGGCTTCCTTATTGCTATTGGGGGTATCGTGATCACGCTAGCACTTCTTTGGTTTTATACTTAAAAAGCCACCTGCGGTTACCGTTGTTGCCTTTGTCATATGGCAAAATAACGACCTCTGAATATTGGGTAACGATTTTCGTTGCCCTCGCATTTAACGGAAAGTACCACCATGTCGAATCAACATACTGAATCGAAGCAGCAAATTGTCTGGGATCAAGCGGTATTGGATAAGTACAACTATTCCGGTCCTCGCTATACGTCGTACCCAACGGCACTGGAGTTTCATGAAGCATTTACCATTTCAGACTACGATATGGCATGCACTCAATACCCAGATCGTCCGTTATCTTTGTACGTTCATATTCCGTTTTGCCACAAGCTTTGCTACTACTGCGGCTGTAACAAGGTCATTACTCGTCATTCGCACAAAGCAGACGAATACCTAGACGTACTGGAGCATGAAATTCGTCAACGCGCATCGTTGCTTGGTGAGCGTACAGTCACTCAACTGCACTTTGGTGGTGGTACACCAACTTTCTTGTCTGAAAAACAAATCACTCGTGTGATGGATTTATTGCGCCAAGAATTTATCTTTAATGCGGACGCTGAAATCAGTATTGAGGTGGACCCGCGTGAAATCGAACTAACCATGCTGGATCATCTGCGCAGTGAAGGTTTCAATCGTCTGAGCATTGGTGTTCAGGACTTCAATAAAGAAGTTCAGCAGCTCGTGAATCGCGAGCAAGATGAAGAATTTATCTTTGCCATGGTCGCACGCGCCAAAGAGCTTGGCTTTCGTTCAACGAACCTCGATCTAATTTACGGCTTACCGAAGCAAACGAAGGTGTCCTTTGCTAAAACACTTGAACAAGTGTTAGAAATGCAGCCGGGTCGTTTATCTGTGTTTAACTACGCGCATATGCCTCAGCTATTTGCTGCGCAGCGTAAGATTAAAGACGAGGATTTGCCGAAAGCTGAAGAGAAGATGGCGATTCTGCAAGACACGATCGCGACACTTACGGGAGCTGGTTACCAATTTATCGGTATGGACCACTTTGCGATGCCAGGTGATGAACTTGCCGTCGCCCAGCGTGAAGGTATTTTGCACCGCAACTTCCAAGGCTACACCACGCAAGGTGAGTGTGATTTGGTCGGCTTTGGTGTTTCTGCGATTTCCATGATTGGTGATGCGTACGCGCAAAACCAAAAAGAGTTGAAGAAGTACTATGCTCAAGTGAATGACTTGCGTCATGCACTCTGGAAAGGGGTTTCTTTAGACTCAGATGATTTGCTACGCCGTGAGGTGATTAAGCAGCTTATCTGTAACTTTAAACTGGATAAGAAAGCGATTGAGTCTGAGTTTGCAGTGAAGTTCGAACAGTACTTCAAAGAAGATCTACAGCTTCTACAAACTTTCGTTGATGACAAGTTGGTAGAAGTGGATGAGCGTGAAATTCAGGTGACACTTCGTGGTCGCTTATTGATTCGTAATATCTGTATGTGCTTCGACAAGTACCTACGAGCGAAAGCGCGTCAGCAGCAATTCTCTCGCGTTATCTAAGCTCTCAATAGATTTCGGATATAAAAAAATGCCAGCAAATGCGGGCATTTTTTATGTCTTTCGCGGCAATTAAACGCGATCTTTCACTTTCTCTTTCAGTTCAGTTTTTTCTGCATCTGATAGGAAAGCGATGTCTAGACCGTTGATTTGCGCTTGGCGAATTTGCTCTTTAGTCAGACCTGCTGCTGGTGCTGCCACTTCGTATTCGTATGGCAGTTCAATACCTTCAACTGCTGGGTCGTCCGTGTTCAGACACGCCAGCACACCGTGCTCTAGGAATTGCTTAAGCGGGTGGTTAGCTAGCGATTCAACCGTACTCGTTTGGAAGTTTGACGTCAGGCAAGATTCAATACCAATGCGGTTTTCTGCTAGGTAATCCATTAGCTTAGGATCGTGAATCGCTTTTACACCATGACCGATACGAGTTGCACCTAACTCTTGAATTGCTTGCCACATGCTTTCTGCGCCCGCCGCTTCACCCGCGTGAACAGTAACACTTAGGCCTGCATCACGGACTTGCTTGAAGTGAGAGACAAAACGGTCACCTGGTTGGCCAAGCTCATCACCTGCTAGGTCAACGGCTACGATGCGATCTTTTTGGCTCAGGATACCATCCAGCTCTTGCTGACAAGCATCAGTACCAAATGTACGGCTCATAATGCCAATCAGGTTCGCCTTGACACCGAAATCACGCATACCCGCTTGCACACCATCAACCACGGCTTCCACAACGCCTGCCACTGGCAGTTTGTGTTTCATCGCCATGTAGTATGGTGAGAAGCGAAGTTCAGTGTAGTCGATTTGTGCGTTTAGAGCGTCTTCTACGTTTTCATAAGCGACACGACGACATGCGTCTAGATCGCCCAGTACTGCCACACCCCAGTCAAGCTTAGAAAGGAAAGCAACAAGAGATGGCTCAGCTTCAACAATTTGAACGTGTGGAGTAAGAGACTCAATATCATAAGCTGGTAGCGCAATACCAAATTGCTGACCAAGCTCAAGAATAGTCTTAGTGCGAATGTTACCGTCAAGGTGACGGTGCAAATCAGTCAGGGGAAGATTCTTAGTTATCATTATGTCGATCCGGGTTGTATGTTGTGAACAGGAACTCAGCCCAAACATTATCGATGACAATACATGGGGAAGATTTGCAGTTAAGTATAAATAACAGTTAGGTAGATTGTCAGTAGATGATGACTAGGAAATCAACGATTTCAGCTCTTTTCTACTTCATGTTAACTAAATGTGTTGGCCAGTCTTCCAGCGGTAATGGGCGGCTATAGTAAAAACCTTGTACTTGGTTACAACCTAATGCGCTAAGCAGCTTTGCCTGCGTGGCTGTCTCTACGCCTTCTGCGACGACATTGGTTTTCATGCCTTTGGTGATGTTCACTATCGCGGCAACAACAGAGCTGTCGAGGTCTTCTTCACTGAGTCGGTTGATAAAGGTGCGATCTATCTTCAAGCATGTAAATGGTAGCGCATGAAGGTACGCTAAAGATGAGTAACCAGTACCAAAATCATCAATGGCAATCCCTAATCCCATTTGACGCAGTTTGATCAGGTTATCCAATGTTGTTGGTGCACTATCAATGATACGAGACTCAGTAATTTCTAATGTGACATTATTGGCTGGCAATTGAGTCGTTTTCAGGACGCTGCTGACGGTGTCGACAAAGTCAGGACAAGAGAGTTGGTTTACTGAGACATTCACATGCAATTGGAAGTTCTCAGGCCACTGTTTTTTGTCGATGGCTTTACGTGTGTCACGGCATGCTTGGAAGAGTATTTGTTGCCCTATTGCTTTGATCATGCTGCTTTCTTCTGCGATTGGGATGAAATCTAATGGAGAAACCATTCCTGATTCACTGTGCCAACGAGCTAAAGCTTCTGCGCCACAAATGTTGCCGCTTGCCAGATCGACGATAGGTTGATAGTAGGGCACGAATTCACGATTATCGATGCCCGTCTGAATCTTGGCCTGCATTTGAGTGCGGAACTTTGAGGCGCTGGCCATTTCTGGACTGTAGTGACAAACGCTAGCTAGCGAATCTTGCTTCGCATAGCTTAAGGCGATGCTTGCGTTGCGTAGCCACAGTGACATCGATTGCTCTGATTTTGTTCTGACTACCCCTATCGAAACCTTGATTAACCTGAGATCGGTTTAA